>NZ_JBKFRY010000009.1:0-196510 GCF_046569105.1 Salmonella sp. 741265073_HBA
TCGAACTGAGGATAAAACAATTACTGGTATTGCTGGTTATGACGGTAGTAACTATTCAATAGATACTTATAATACGTATATATTACGACAGTTTTCTAGAGGTATTATTATTGATACGGAACAAACAGGTCATGTAGGTAGGATTGATGCATATGACTGTCAAAAGGGGTAGTACTCCTTTTGAATTGCTGCAACCACGTTGTATGCAAGAATGAGCTTTGGTAGGCTGCCTGCTGTTTAGTCAATACTGACTGTAACCGTGTTTATAGGTCGTATGGACCACTATTGTAATGTAACATCGCATGTTGATCAGCAGATCGTATGCTGACGATTGCAAAGCTACAGTGTAATATGCACGCCAGTCGTTGATGGGGTAGTTATTGTGGAATGTCCACCGCTGTGTCCATCAAGAAAAATTTATCAGCATAGCGAGTTGAAAAATTCATATTTATGAAGAACATAAGAAATTTCTCCATCATTGCTCACATTGACCACGGTAAATCGACGCTGTCTGACCGTATTATCCAAATCTGCGGTGGCCTGTCTGACCGTGAAATGGAAGCTCAGGTACTTGATTCGATGGATCTTGAGCGTGAGCGCGGTATTACTATTAAAGCCCAGAGTGTGACGCTGGATTTTAAAGCGTCTGATGGTGAAACTTATCAACTGAACTTTATCGACACGCCGGGACACGTTGACTTTTCCTATGAAGTTTCCCGTTCGTTAGCCGCCTGCGAGGGCGCGCTGCTGGTGGTGGATGCCGGCCAGGGCGTAGAAGCGCAAACGTTGGCGAACTGCTACACCGCGATGGAAATGGATCTTGAAGTGGTGCCGGTGCTTAACAAGATTGACCTGCCGGCCGCCGATCCGGAGCGTGTGGCGGAAGAAATCGAAGACATTGTCGGTATCGATGCGACGGACGCGGTACGCTGCTCCGCCAAAACGGGTGTCGGCGTGACGGATGTTCTGGAACGCCTGGTGCGCGATATCCCGCCGCCGCAAGGCGATCCGGACGGCCCGCTGCAGGCGCTGATTATTGACTCCTGGTTCGATAACTACCTGGGCGTGGTATCGCTGGTGCGTATTAAAAACGGCACCATGCGTAAAGGCGACAAAATTAAAGTGATGAGTACCGGGCAGACCTACAACGCTGACCGCCTGGGGATCTTCACGCCGAAACAGGTTGATCGTACCGAGCTGAAGTGCGGCGAAGTAGGCTGGCTGGTCTGCGCCATTAAAGATATCCTCGGTGCGCCGGTTGGCGATACCTTAACCTCAGCGCGTAACCCAGCGGAAAAAGCGTTGCCGGGCTTTAAGAAGGTGAAACCGCAGGTCTATGCAGGTCTGTTCCCGGTCAGCTCCGACGATTATGAAAGTTTCCGCGACGCGCTCGGCAAGCTGAGCCTGAACGATGCCTCACTGTTTTATGAACCGGAAAGCTCCTCGGCGCTGGGCTTTGGTTTCCGCTGCGGCTTCCTCGGCCTGTTGCACATGGAGATCATTCAGGAGCGTCTGGAACGCGAATACGATCTGGATCTGATCACCACTGCGCCGACCGTGGTGTATGAAGTAGAAACAACGGCGAAAGAGACTATCTATGTTGATAGCCCCTCCAAGCTGCCGCCGTTGAATAACATTTATGAACTGCGCGAGCCTATCGCCGAATGTCATATGCTGTTACCACAAGCCTATTTAGGTAACGTTATTACGCTGTGTATTGAGAAACGCGGCGTACAAACTAACATGGTATATCACGGTAACCAGGTCGCGTTGACCTATGAAATCCCGATGGCGGAAGTGGTGCTCGACTTCTTTGACCGTCTGAAATCAACGTCGCGCGGCTATGCGTCTCTGGATTATAACTTCAAGCGCTTCCAGGCTTCCGACATGGTGCGTGTTGATGTGTTAATCAACAACGAACGTGTCGATGCGCTGGCGCTGATCACGCACCGTGATAACTCGCAAAGCCGTGGTCGCGAGCTGGTGGAGAAGATGAAAGATTTGATCCCACGCCAGCAGTTTGATATCGCGATTCAGGCGGCGATTGGTACGCATATTATTGCCCGTTCGACGGTAAAACAGTTACGTAAAAACGTGCTGGCGAAGTGCTACGGCGGTGATATCAGTCGTAAGAAAAAACTGCTGCAGAAACAGAAAGAAGGTAAGAAACGCATGAAGCAGATCGGTAACGTCGAGCTGCCTCAGGAGGCGTTCCTCGCCATTCTGCATGTCGGTAAAGACAATAAATAATCCCTAAGGAGTTGGCATGGCGAACATGTTTGCCCTGATTCTGGTGATAGCCACACTGGTGACGGGCATTTTATGGTGCGTTGATAAGTTTGTTTTCGCGCCAAAACGTCGGGCGCGCCAGGCTGCCGCGCAAACGGCGTCGGGAGATGCGCTGGATAACGCTACGCTCAATAAAGTGGCGCCTAAGCCGGGCTGGCTGGAGACCGGGGCGTCGGTTTTCCCGGTTCTGGCGATCGTTCTGATCGTTCGTTCATTTCTTTATGAACCCTTTCAGATCCCGTCAGGCTCAATGATGCCGACACTGCTTATCGGCGATTTTATTCTGGTGGAAAAATTTGCCTACGGCATTAAAGATCCGATCTACCAGAAAACCCTGATTGAAACCGGTCATCCAAAGCGCGGGGATATTGTGGTATTTAAATATCCGGAAGATCCTAAGTTAGATTACATCAAACGCGCCGTCGGTTTGCCGGGCGATAAAATCACTTATGATCCGGTTGCAAAAGAGGTGACGATTCAGCCTGGCTGTAGCTCCGGTCAGGCGTGCGAAAATGCGCTGCCGGTTACCTACTCTAACGTTGAGCCGAGCGATTTTGTACAGACCTTTGCCCGCCGTAACGGCGGAGAAGCGACCAGCGGTTTCTTTGAGGTTCCGCTAAACGAGACAAAAGAAAACGGCATTCGCCTGACCGAACGTAAAGAGACGTTAGGCGATGTGACCCACCGCATCCTGATGGTGCCGATAGCTCAGGATCAGTTGGGCATGTATTACCAACAGCCAGGACAACCGCTGGCGACCTGGGTTGTACCGCCGGGGCAATATTTCATGATGGGCGACAACCGCGATAACAGCGCGGATAGCCGTTACTGGGGATTTGTTCCGGAAGCGAATCTGGTCGGTAAAGCGGTCGCTATCTGGATGAGCTTTGACAAGCAGGAAGGGGAGTGGCCGACAGGCGTACGCCTGAGTCGTATCGGCGGTATTCACTAACTGTGACGAAATGATCGTTCACGCTGCCGTCTTTTTAGCGGCAGCGTGAATTATTTCCTGGATAAATTCCCTCAGACTAACGACATCCCCTGTCGTTGTGTATAGAATATTCCCCCGAAGTTTTAGGTTGGCGCCGTTTGGTCGCCACGGCACACGAAACAGCGTTGGTTATAGACAACCTTCTTTCCGCTGCAGCGATGCGGCAGGACAGATGACGTGTATCAGGTCTGTTTCGTGTGCTGGATTGTTGACGCATTCATTTATTGGTATCGCATGAACCCCATCGTAATTAATCGGCTTCAACGGAAGCTGGGCTACACTTTTAATCATCAGGAGCTGTTGCAGCAGGCATTAACTCACCGCAGCGCCAGCAGTAAACATAACGAACGCCTGGAATTTTTAGGCGATTCAATCCTGAGCTTCGTTATCGCTAACGCGCTTTATCACCGTTTCCCACGGGTGGATGAGGGTGATATGAGCCGTATGCGCGCCACGCTGGTACGTGGTAAT
The DNA here is from genome assembly GCF_046569105.1 of Salmonella sp. 741265073_HBA. NCBI lineage: Bacteria > Pseudomonadati > Pseudomonadota > Gammaproteobacteria > Enterobacterales > Enterobacteriaceae > Salmonella > Salmonella sp. 741265073_HBA. The sequence continues at coordinate 3,752 of NZ_JBKFRY010000009.1, forward strand.
ACGCTGGCGGAATTAGCCCGTGAGTTTGATTTAGGCGAGTGCCTGCGTTTAGGGCCGGGCGAATTAAAAAGCGGCGGATTCCGTCGAGAGTCCATTCTGGCGGACACTGTTGAAGCGTTAATCGGCGGAGTATTTCTCGATAGCAATATCCAGACCGTCGAGCAGTTAATCCTTAACTGGTATAAAACCCGTCTGGATGAGATAAGTCCGGGCGATAAACAAAAAGATCCTAAAACGCGCTTGCAGGAGTATTTGCAGGGTCGCCATCTGCCGCTGCCATCTTACCTGGTTGTGCAGGTACGCGGCGAGGCGCACGATCAGGAATTTACTATCCACTGCCAGGTCAGCGGCCTGAGCGAACCGGTGGTTGGCACGGGTTCCAGCCGTCGTAAGGCGGAGCAGGCTGCCGCCGAACAGGCGCTGAAAAAACTGGAGTTGGAATGAGCACCGACAAAACTTACTGCGGATTTATTGCCATCGTCGGACGTCCGAACGTTGGCAAATCCACCTTGCTGAACAAACTGCTTGGGCAGAAGATTTCGATCACTTCCCGTAAAGCGCAGACCACGCGCCACCGCATTGTCGGTATTCATACCGAAGGCCCGTATCAGGCAATCTATGTCGATACCCCGGGTCTGCATATGGAAGAAAAGCGCGCCATTAACCGTTTGATGAATAAGGCGGCGAGCAGTTCGATTGGCGACGTTGAGCTGGTGATTTTCGTTGTGGAAGGCACCCGTTGGACGCCGGACGACGAAATGGTCCTGAACAAACTGCGCGATGGCAAAGCGCCGGTTATTCTCGCCGTTAACAAGGTGGATAACGTGCAGGAAAAAGCCGATTTGCTGCCGCACCTCCAGTTCCTGGCAAGCCAGATGAACTTTCTTGATATCGTACCGATCTCTGCTGAAACGGGTATGAACGTCGATACCATTGCCGGTATCGTGCGTAAACATTTACCGGAAGCTATTCACCACTTCCCGGAAGATTACATCACCGATCGCTCTCAGCGCTTTATGGCGTCTGAAATCATCCGTGAAAAGCTGATGCGTTTTCTCGGCGCCGAGCTGCCGTATTCCGTTACCGTTGAGATTGAACGTTTTGTTACCAACGAACGCGGCGGCTATGATATCAACGGGCTGATCCTCGTCGAGCGCGAAGGGCAGAAGAAGATGGTGATTGGCAACAAAGGCGCCAAGATCAAAACCATTGGTATTGAAGCGCGTAAAGATATGCAGGAGATGTTCGAAGCGCCGGTACACCTGGAATTGTGGGTGAAAGTGAAATCCGGCTGGGCCGATGACGAACGCGCTCTGCGCAGTCTCGGTTACGTAGACGATCTGTGAGTTAACACAGCGTGGAAGGGTGGCAGCGCGCATTTGTCCTGCACAGTCGCCCCTGGAGCGAAACCAGCCTGATGCTGGACGTCTTCACGGAAGAATCGGGGCGCGTGCGCCTTGTCGCCAAAGGCGCGCGATCTAAACGTTCCAATCTGAAAGGCGCGTTGCAGCCTTTTACGCCGTTATTGCTACGCTACAGCGGACGCGGCGAGGTGAAAACCCTGCGCAGCGCCGAGGCAGTTTCTCTGGCGCTGCCGTTAAGCGGTATTACGCTCTATAGCGGCCTGTACATCAACGAACTCCTCTCTCGCGTACTGGAATATGAAACGCGCTTCTCCGAACTCTTTTTTGATTATCTGAACTGTATTCAGGCGCTGGCGGGAACCACCGGCTCGCCTGAACCGGCGTTGCGACGTTTCGAACTGGCGTTGCTGGGTCATCTGGGGTATGGCGTCAATTTCACCCACTGTGCAGGCAGCGGCGAACGGGTAGATGACACCATGACCTACCGTTACCGCGAAGAAAAAGGCTTTTTCGCCAGCGTCGTCATCGATAACAACACCTTTACCGGACGGCACCTGAAAGCGCTGGAGGCGCGGGAATTTCCGGATGTAGATACCCTGCGTGCCGCTAAACGCTTTACCCGTATGGCATTAAAGCCGTATCTTGGGGGAAAACCGTTAAAAAGCCGGGACCTGTTCCGGCAATTTATGCCCAAACGCACAGTAAAAACGAAGAAAGATTAACGAGGATTGTCATGGCTGAATTACTGTTAGGCGTCAATATTGACCACATTGCCACGTTACGTAATGCGCGCGGCACCGACTATCCGGATCCGGTACAGGCGGCGTTTATTGCTGAACAGGCAGGCGCGGACGGCATTACCGTACACCTGCGCGAAGATCGTCGCCACATTACCGATCGCGATGTGCGCATTCTGCGTCAGACGCTGCATACGCGTATGAATCTGGAGATGGCGGTGACCGAAGAGATGCTGGCGATCGCCGTAGAAACCAGGCCGCATTTCTGTTGTCTGGTGCCGGAAAAACGCCAGGAAGTCACCACCGAAGGCGGTCTGGATGTGGCCGGACAGCGCGATAAAATGCGTGATGCCTGTGCGCGCCTGGCGGCGGCTGGCATCCAGGTTTCGCTCTTTATCGATGCCGATGAAACGCAAATCAACGCGGCGGCGGAAGTCGGCGCGCCGTTTATCGAAATCCATACCGGCTGCTATGCCAACGCAGAAACCGATGCGGAACAGGCAAAAGAGCTGGCGCGTATTGCCAGCGCCGCGGCCCTGGCGGCCCGTCTGGGGCTAAAAGTAAATGCGGGTCATGGCCTGACCTACCATAACGTCAAAGCTATTGCCGCGCTGCCGGAAATGCACGAACTTAATATCGGTCATGCCATTATTGGTCGGGCAGTGATGACGGGCCTGAAAGAGGCGGTGGCTGAAATGAAACGTTTGATGCTGGAAGCGCGCGGCTAATGGCGATTCTCGGCCTGGGAACGGACATTGTAGAGATTGCCCGCATTGAGGCAGTGATCTCCCGTTCCGGCGAACGTCTGGCAAGGCGTGTGCTCAGTGACAACGAGTGGGCTATCTGGGAGACGCATCAGCAGCCGGTGCGTTTTCTCGCCAAGCGTTTTGCGGTCAAAGAGGCGGCAGCGAAAGCTTTTGGCACCGGCATCCGCAACGGTCTGGCGTTTAATCAGTTCGAAGTGTTTAACGATGAGCTGGGAAAACCACGTTTGCGGCTGTGGGGCGAGGCGTTAATGCTGGCGGAAAAACTCGGTGTGGCGCACATGCATGTCACGTTGGCCGATGAACGCCATTACGCTTGCGCTACGGTCATTCTGGAAAGTTAGATTTGCCAGATGACGGCGTAAACACGTTATCTGACCTACAGGCCGATATATTGTCGGCCTGATAAGCATAGCGTCATTAGGTATTGTTGCGTTGGAAATGCGTTAACCCGCTTACAGTTTATCTGCGTGATGCATCAGAACAAACTTATCCCACAACTGTTCTTCGCTTTCGACATGGGCGGGATCCTGCAAAATCGTATTGGGGATCGGGCAGACTTTCTGACAGGTCGGCGTTTCGTAATGGCCTACACACTCGGTGCATTTGTCGCTGTTAATCTCATAAATGCTGTCGCCCATTGAAATCGCCTCATTCGGGCACTCCGGCTCGCACATATCGCAATTGATACATTTTTTGGTGATTAACAGCGCCATCAGGAAATTCTCAGAAACAACACAAATCGGGCGGGCATTATACGCCTATTTTCTGCTCGGGCCAGCTCTTTTCTGGCGCTGATTTGTTATCTACAGTGTAAAAATTTTTGATCTGCTTGAGCAGGCAGATGGTTGCGTTATCCAGTGAAAGATCATTACTGTGCACCAGCATGACAGGAATAAAGAATGCGGGGATGCCCAGTGAAACCAGGCGAACATTTTTGGGTGTCGATAAATGGGTTAGCGAGCGGGTAATAAATGCGATGCCAATCTGCGCTTCGGCATACTCAAGGCATGAGTAGTGGTTATCCAGTTCGCAGATGACGTTAGGAACGACTTTGCGGTTATTAAATTCTGTGGTGATGATCCCTCTTAATAGCAGAGAGTCATTAAGCACGATAATGGGCTGGTCGTTTAAATCTTTTAGCTGCAGACGTTCGCGTGTCGCCAGAGGATGAGAAAGTGGGATTGCAGCGATAATTTCATCTTCAAACAGCATGGTCGAGCTTAGCTGGGCAGGGAGCGCTGTTCGATAAACAATGCCAATATCAACGGCGCTATCCGTCAGCTTTTTAATGGTTTGCTCAGTTGAGAACTCTTTAACATTTAAAGATATTTCCGGATGGTGTGCCATAAAGTTGCGAAAAGCGGGCAGGACCAGGTAGCTGCCTGACACCCCGATTGAAATAGTATCGCGCTGTTGATCCTGGTAGGGAAGAAGTTCATTTTCGGCATTTTTTAAATCCAGCATTATTTTGTTAGCATGTCGTTGCAAAATAATGCCTGCTTTTGTTAATTTAATTCCTCTACCTTTTCGCTTAAATAATATTGTTTTAAGTGATGACTCAAGTTGTTTGATTTGCTGACTTAATGATGGCTGAGTGATAAACAGGCGACTGGCTGCCCGACCATAATGTAATTCATCACACAATATCAGGAAGGAATGTAGTTGTTTGATATTCATTAAAATTTAATGCCAATCGATTGGGTTTTGTTATAACGATTATAAAAAATACCAAATTGTTTGCCTATTTTGCTTTTTTTAAACTGTGATCAGTGCATTTTAAAAAGGGAAAATTATGTCGGCATCAATCAACCGCTGGGGAATGCTTGCCGCTCACGTGTGCATCAATTTTGTGCTCGGGGGCGTCTACGCATTTAGCTATTTCAAAACACCACTCATGGCGCAATATCACTGGGATCCGGCTACGCTGGCGTTAGCATTCTCTATCAATATGGGGATCATTCCTTTACCGATGATTTGGGGCGGGAGAATGATCGACAACGGTAAAGGAAAGCAGGCGATAGTTATCGGCGGTATCCTGTTTTCTTTAGGTTTTATCTTGTCCGGGTTTGTGGATAATTTGCCAATGCTGTTTTTAACCTACGGCGTCATTGCCGGGTTGGGATCGGGCCTGGCTTTTACGGGTAATCTGAATAATATTCTGAAATTTTTCCCTGACCGTCGCGGTCTTGCCAGCGGTATCGTACTGGCGGGTGTTGGCGTCGGGACGCTACTTTGCACCCGCCTGGCCGAATATTTTATGGCGCAAACTCACGATGTTAGTCGGGCGTTGTTATATCTGGGCATTGTTTATCTGGTGGTTATTTTTATCGTCCAGTTCTTTATTCGTAGCGCGCCAGCAAAAGATAGCGGAGGAATTAAAGCATCGCCAATGGATAAAGACTATCGGCACATGCTGAAAGATCTGCGCTTCTGGCTGCTGTTTATGATTCTGGCGCTGGGCGTGTTCTCTGGGATGGTAATTAGCTCAAGCTCTGCGCAAATTGGTATGACGCAGTACGGTTTACTGTCCGGTGCATTAGTCGTTAGCCTGGTATCGATATTTAACTCAATTGGTCGCCTGTTCTGGGGAGGGTTAACCGATAAATTAGGCGGCTACAATACTCTGGTTATCGTTTATCTTTTTACCTGCGTCTGTATGCTGCTATTGTTGTTCTTCAACGGCAATACTTCTGTATTCTATTTCAGCGCTCTGGGCGTGGGCTTTGCTTATGCCGGTATATTAGTTATCTTCCCTGGCTTGACCAGCCAGAATTTTGGTATGCGTAACCAGGGACTAAACTACGGCTTTATGTATTTTGGTTTTGCCGTCGGTGCGGTTATTGCTCCTTACGTCACGTCCGCTATTGCAAAATATACCGGAAGCTACAATACGGTATTTATTTTGACCACGGTGCTATTGCTTATTGGAGTCGTGTTGACCCTGATAACGAAAAAATATGTCGCAACGGTTTTAGCCAAAATTCATTAATCAGATAATAAGGAAATAAAAATGAAAATTGCAATCGCAGGTGCAGGCGCTATGGGATGTCGTTTTGGCTATATGCTGCTGGAGGCCGGGCACGACGTGACGCTTATCGATAGCTGGCAGGAGCATGTCGATGCTATTCGTAGCAAGGGGTTGTTTGTCGAAACGGAAACGACTCAGAAGTATTACCCCATCCCTGCTATGTTGGCTGATGAATTCCAGGGGGAGTTTGAGCTGGTTATTCTGTTTACCAAAGCAATGCAGCTGGATAGCATGTTACAGCGTATCAAGCCATTACTGCCAGCCGCGAAAGTAGTGATGATTTTATCTAACGGCCTGGGAAATATCGAAACGCTGGAGAAATATGTCGATCGGCAGAAAATCTATGCGGGTGTGACGTTATGGTCCAGCGAACTGGAGGGGGCTGGGCATATTATGGCCACCGGTACCGGAACGATTGAACTGCAGCCGATTGCCAGCCAGGATTCGGCTCAAGAGGCTAAGGTCATTGCCACCCTTAATAGCGCGGGATTGAATGCTGAAATAAGCCCTGACGTATTATTATCGATCTGGAAGAAAGCAGCCTTTAATAGCGTAATGAACACCTATTGCGCGCTACTGGATTGTAATGTCGGCGGATTTGGTCAGCGGCCTGGTGCTTTAGATTTAGCGCAAGCGGTAGTTGATGAGTTTGTATTGGTTGCTGCCAGCCAGAATATTCCGTTGACTGAGCAAATGGTGATGAATACGGTGAAGAAAGTGTTCGATCCGCGTGAGAGCGGCCACCACTATCCTTCTATGCATCAGGATTTACATAAAGGCCGACTGACTGAAATCGACTATTTAAATGGTGCGATTGCGCGAATCGGCGCTCAGAACAATATTGCCGTACCGGTTAACACACTCCTGACGCAATTGATTCACGCTAAAGAAGCGCAATAAACTTGATGGCTCTTCTGCATGAGGCGGAAGAGCCATTTTCAAACCAGTTTTTTTACCAGCGCCTCGCTATGGCGAATACGCTCCGGCGCCCGCTCTAAATCCTGTTGTACCAGCGCCATAAACAGTAAGTCGGTCAACATCATTTGCGCATGTGTCGAGGAGATAGCGGCGCTGCGCGTCGCCTGCTCTTCGGCAATCGTATACAGACAGCGGGTGGCGCGCTGCTGCAAGGCGTTGGGAGAAAAACCAGTAATGGCCAGGATTTTCGCGCCTGCGCGTAATGTTTCGTCCGCCGCCAGGTTCAGCTCGCGCCGCTCCCCGGAATAAGAGATCGCCAGCAGCAGATCCTCCGGCGCCAGCGCCTGCACCGTTGCCAGCAGGGCGTGCATATCGCGCTCAACCACCGCGTTAATGCCAATCTTCAGTAGCTTCCAGGCAAAATTTTGCGCCACCAGCCCAGAGGCGCCAATCCCGGTGATCACAATACGGCGGGCGTGGCGCAGCATCGTGACGCTTTCTAACAGTTTTTCTTCACTGTTAACGTCCAGCGTGGCGTGCATCGCCGCCACATTCTCTTTAATTAATTTTTCCCCGACCAGGCGCATCGGATCGTCGCCGCGAATCTGGTTATGAACGGGAACGGAATGCGGATTAGGATTGCTGGCCAACGCTTCGCTGATAGCCAGTTTCAATGCAGGAAACCCTTTAAATCCCAGTTTTTGCGCGAATTTGACTACGCTGGATTGGCTGACGCCCGCTTCGGCTGCCAGTTGCTGCGAGCTCAGATGTCGCGCCGTATCCGGTTGCGCGAGCAGATAATCCGCCAGTTTCCTGTCGCTTTGCGCGAGATCCGGATAACGCTGGCGAATACGAATCAAACAGTTCATGAGCAGCTCCTGCGAAACGTGATGGCGACGACAAAACGAAATTTCACTCGCCTGGGGGAATATTCTATTCCATCATGGACGCTTATTATGAATTAAAAATTCCAGAGGGACAAAAATGAATCTTGGTACCTTAGTGTCTGAAACCCGTAACCCGCAAACGATGGATCTGGATGCGTTGCCTACCCTTGAATTAGTTAAGCGTTTTAATGAACAGGATACGCTGGTAGCGGAAGCAGTAAAAGCCACTCTGCCTGACGTTGCGCGTGCGGTGGATGCCGCTGCGGCGGCGCTGAAGTCTGGCGGACGTATCATCTATATGGGCGCGGGCACCAGTGGTCGGCTTGGCGTACTGGATGCCTCAGAATGTCCTCCGACGTTTGGCGTTCCGCACGGTCTGGTCGTCGGGCTGATTGCCGGCGGGCCGGGCGCGTTGCTGAAAGCGGTCGAAGGCGCGGAAGACAGCCAACAGGCAGGCGAAGACGATCTTGTCGCGCTAAATCTGCAAGAACAGGATCTGGTCGTGGGGCTCGCGGCGTCGGGGCGTACACCCTATGTGATTGGCGGCCTGCGCTATGCGCGACAGTCCGGTTGTACCACTGTTGCCGTCTCCTGTAATCCAGATTCGCCTATTGCGCGGGAGGCTAATATCGCTATTTCGCCCGTTGTCGGGCCGGAAGCGCTTACCGGCTCCACGCGGCTGAAATCCGGCACCGCGCAGAAAATGGTGCTCAATATGATTTCTACCGGCGCGATGGTGAAGTTCGGTAAGGTCTATCAGAACCTGATGGTGGATATGAAAGCCACCAACGTCAAACTGGTCGATCGCGCGTGTCGGATGGTCGTTGAAGCGACCGGGATAGGTCGTGAAGAGGCGGAAACGTTGCTGAAACAGACCGATTTTGAGGTTAAGCCCGCCATTTTGATGGCGCTTACGGGGCTGGATGCTGCAGCCGCCAGGGAAAAACTCGCTGCTCATCAGGGCTTTTTAAGGGCGGCGTTAGAACACTAAAGAGGTGTGTATGGATAAGACGGCAGCGCTCGCCAGCGACATTTTACGTGGTATCGGCGGAGAGCAAAATATTCTGCGCCTGGAAAACTGTATGACGCGAGTCAGGGTGGAGGTACAGGACGACAGCCAACTAGATATTCCGCGCTTAAAAGCGTTGCCTGGCGTCAGTGGATACGTAAAGCAAGGGGAGCAACATCAGCTGATCGTTGGGCCGGGGAAGGCTGCGCAGGTGGTTGATGCGATGCGCGTGCAGATTGCCGCAGATGGTGTAAAGCCGGACGACGCTATGGCGCGTACCAAATCCGAGGCGAAAGCGAAGTATAAAGCGCCGATGAGCGATGCGTTGCGTAAGCTGGCGAATGTTTTTATTCCGCTTATCCCTGCCTTTATCGCATCCGGCTTGATTACCGGCATTATCAATATTCTTAAACGTCCGGATATCGTTGGCGATGTTGCCGTCCTCTATCCTAACCTGCTGGGCCTGATGGGGATATTTGGTAGCGCGGTGTTCGCTATCATGAACATTCTGGTTGGCGTCAATACCGCGAAAGTTTTTGGCGGATCGCAGGCGTTAGGCGGCGTGATGGCGGGGATCCTTTCCAGCCCGCAACTGGCGCAGATTACGCTCTTTGGCGAGGCGCTTCAGCCGGGACGGGGCGGCGTCATCGCCGTCCTGCTGGTGGTAGCGTTAATGTGCTGGATTGAGCGCCAGTTCCGTAAGCTGCTGCCGGGGTCGCTGGAGTTAATTCTTAACCCTTTATTGACGACTGTTATCACCGGCGCGGTAGCGATTGTCGCTCTGCAACCGCTTGGCGGCTGGATTTCAGACGCTATCGCTCACGGCGCGTCCTGGGCTATCGATCGCGGCGGTTTTCTGGTGGGCGCGGTGTTAGCCGGAACCTTCCTGCCGTTGGTACTGACCGGGCTGCATCAGGGGCTGGTGCCTATTCATGTGGAGCTGGTGCAAGCGCACGGCTATAACGCGCTGTTTCCCATCCTGGCGATGGCGGGCGTTGGTCAGATAGGCGCGGCCATTGCCGTACTGATGAAAACCCGCAATGCGCGACTCAAAAAGGTGATTAAAGGCGCGCTTCCTGTCGGACTGCTGGGGATTGGCGAGCCGCTGATTTTTGGCGTCACGCTGCCATTGGGTAAGCCATTTATTGGCGCTTGCCTCGGCGGCGCGGTAGGCGGGGCGTTGATCAGCTACTGGAAAGTGGCGACGGTAATTACCTTTGGTATTTCCGGTTTGCCGCTGGCATTAACAATTGTTGCCGGAAAAGTCCTGTTCTATCTGTTAGGCTATTTAATAGCGGTAATTGCCGGGTTTATTTTTACCTGGCTGCTGGGGTTCAATGATCCAGAGGAGTAAGGTTTGGTCAGCCACGAGCGTCGTGTCGTCTTTTTTGATTTGGATGGAACGTTACATCAACAGGATATGTTCGGCAGTTTTCTGCGTTATTTGCTGCGCCGTCAGCCGCTAAATGCGCTGCTCGTACTGCCGTTGTTGCCCATTATCGGTATCGGTTTACTGGTAAAAGGGCGTGCGGCCCGCTGGCCGATGAGTCTGTTGTTGTGGGGCTGTACTTTTGGCCATAGCGAAACGCGTTTGCAGGCGCATCAGGCGGATTTTGTCCGTTGGTTTCGCGCTAACGTCACGGCGTTTCCGGTTGTACAGGAGCGTCTGACCACCTATCTATTGAGCTCTGACGCGGATATCTGGCTTATTACCGGTTCTCCGCAATCATTGGTAGAGCAAGTCTATTTTGATACGCCGTGGCTGCCGCGCGTTAACCTCATCGCCAGCCAGATGGCGCGACGGTATGGCGGCTGGGTATTAACCGTGCGCTGTCTGGGCCATGAAAAAGTCGCGCAACTGGAACGTAAAATCGGTACGCCGCTGCGTCTTTATAGCGGCTACAGCGACAGCAAACAGGATAACCCTCTGCTTTATTTTTGCCAGCATCGCTGGCGGGTGACGCCGCACGGCGAGTTGCAGCAGCTCGAATAGTGAAACGCATAGCGTCTGTGTATAATGCCGCCCGCTTTCATTACCGGAGTTACCTCTTTGTCTGATGTCGAATTAGATCACGAATACTGGATGCGCCACGCGCTGACGCTGGCGAAACGCGCCTGGGACGAACGCGAGGTTCCGGTTGGCGCGGTATTGGTGCATAACCATCGCGTCATTGGCGAAGGCTGGAATCGACCCATTGGCCGCCACGATCCTACTGCGCATGCTGAAATAATGGCGCTGCGTCAGGGCGGTCTGGTATTACAGAATTACCGGTTACTGGATACCACGCTGTATGTCACGCTGGAACCCTGTGTGATGTGCGCAGGCGCTATGGTGCATAGCCGCATTGGACGCGTTGTCTTTGGCGCGCGCGATGCAAAAACCGGCGCGGCCGGATCGCTAATTGATGTGCTGCACCATCCAGGAATGAATCACCGGGTCGACATTATTGAAGGGGTGCTGCGCGATGAATGTGCGACGCTGCTCAGTGATTTTTTCCGTATGCGTCGTCAGGAAATTAAAGCCCTGAAGAAAGCCGACCGTGCGCAAGGCGCGGGGCCGGCAGTATAGCGCAATGCCGGATAAGACGTTGCGCGTCGCCATCCGATAAGACCATCGCGCTATTTTTCTTCTTTCTTCTGCGGCGTAAACAGTAAAGACGGCGAATGCGTCAGGTAGCCTGATGACTGCGATAAAAACGACAGGAGGGGGAAGGGCGCTTTATTCAGCTCCTCCGGCGACACCGCCGGGTAATCCTGCGCCAGTTTCATGGCTTCCGCTTCCTGCTTTTCTTTTTCCTGCAAATACCCCACTAAACTTATCTGGTATTTACGGATATTTTCCACATAAGCATAAGCCTCATGTCCACGCGCGTAACCGTAGGTTAGCTTACTGTAATACGGTTTTTGGCTTAACAGAGGCAAACGCTGCTTCACATCGGTCCAGCTATCCGGATTGCCTTTGGTTTTTACCGTCAGCGATCTGGCATCGAGCATGTGCGCATAACCCATATTGTAGGCGGCTAAGGCAAACCAGATACGCTCGTCTTCCGGAACGGTTTCGGGAACTTTAGCCATCATATCTTCAAGATAGCGAGCGCCGCCGCTGATGCTTTGCTCCGCATCGGTACGGTCGGTCAGCCCCAGACTTTGGGCGGTATTTTTAGTCAGCATCATCAGGCCGCGCACGCCGGTTGGCGAGGTCGCCAGCGGGTCCCAGTGTGATTCCTGATAAGAAATCGCCGCCAGCAGGCGCCAGTCTATCTCTTTGGCATATTTTTTAAATAACGGTTCCAGCTCCGGCAGGACGTTATCCACCGCTCGCAGGAAAGAGCGGGTATCAACGTAGTCGAAATCATCGCCATGTCCCAGATATTTTTCTTCGATCCGCGCCAGAGAACCGTCTTCATTGATCGAATTGAAAAAATCGAGCAGCGCGGCGGAGAGCGTATTATCGTCGTCCAGTCGGCTAAACCAAGTCACGGGCTGTTCATCCGTGACATCCAGCGCCACGGCCAGCTCGGGATGAACGCGCTGAAACAGACTGATCGCCACTGAATCGGCAATGGTGTAATCCAGTTTGCCGCTGATGACCTCTTCCAGCAGCGTCGTCGAGCCTTTTTTATCATCCACCTTCCAGCTCAGGTTGGGAAACTTTGTCTCTTTTAAACGCTGTAAATCATTGACCACGACGTGCCCTGGTGCAATGGTAAGCTGATTCTCGTTAACGGTCGCCAGCGAGCGTGGGCGATATTGTCCGACCCGGTAGACGAGCTGTTGCGAAACCGAGTAATACATGGGGCCGGGCTGATAGTTTTTAACGCGCGCGCTGTCGTAGACCAGCCCAGCCGCGAGCAGGTCGGCATTGCCGTTATCCAGATCGTCAAACAACTGGCTGATATTCTGGCGCACCGTCACTTTCAGCTTCACGCCGAGATAGTTGGCGAACTGCTGCGCCAGTTCATAGTCCAGACCATATTTTTTACCATTGATAACGGAATAGGTTAATGGCGAGTCGATCGTACTGACGCGCAGTACCCCCCGGGCTTGAATCGCGGCGATATGGTTTTCGGTTTTACCGAACCAGGGGATTGAGGGCCAAAGGGCTGCTGCCAGCAGCAGCGTCAATATGCCGATGAACAGATAATTAATCTTTAATTTTTTCAATTAGTTAATTCTCTGGATCGTGCGTTGCCTCGGGCTGAAAAAGATGTTTTGCTGCAATAGATAAGTCATTAATGAGCGGCATTTTGCGTAACAATGCGCCAGTTGGCAACTTATTCGCAACGATAGCCGCACCGTATGACAAGAAAAAGCGGTGATTTTATTTCTACGCAAACGGTTTCGTCGGCGCGTCAGATTCTTTATAATGACGGCCGTTTCCCCCCTTGCGCACACCGAAGCTTAGAAGACGAGAGACTTATGATGGAAATTCTGCGTGGTTCGCCTGCACTGTCTGCATTCCGTATCAATAAACTGCTGGCGCGCTTTCAGGCTGCCAACCTCCAGGTCCACAATATATACGCTGAGTATGTCCATTTTGCTGACCTGAACGCCCCGTTAAATGATAGCGAGCAGGCGCAGCTTACCCGTCTGCTGCAATACGGCCCGGCGCTTAGCAGCCATACGCCGGCGGGTAAACTCCTGTTGGTCACACCGCGTCCTGGTACCATCTCCCCCTGGTCTTCAAAAGCAACGGATATCGCCCACAACTGCGGCCTGCAACAGGTTGATCGGCTGGAGCGCGGCGTAGCGTACTATATCGAGGCTTCGACGTTGACGGCGGAACAGTGGCGACAAGTGGCCGCAGAGCTGCACGACCGTATGATGGAGACGGTGTTCTCTTCTTTAACCGATGCGGAAAAACTGTTTATCCACCATCAGCCTGCGCCGGTTTCCAGTGTCGATCTGCTGGGAGAAGGCCGTCAGGCGTTAATTGACGCCAACCTGCGTCTCGGTCTGGCGCTGGCGGAAGATGAAATCGACTATTTGCAGGAGGCGTTTACCAAACTGGGGCGCAACCCGAACGATATCGAATTGTACATGTTCGCCCAGGCGAACTCCGAGCACTGCCGCCACAAGATTTTTAACGCCGACTGGATTATCGACGGTAAACCGCAGCCGAAGTCGCTGTTTAAAATGATTAAAAACACCTTCGAAACCACGCCGGACTATGTGCTCTCTGCCTATAAAGACAATGCCGCGGTGATGGAAGGATCTGCGGTGGGGCGCTACTTCGCCGACCACAATACCGGCCGTTACGATTTTCATCAGGAGCCCGCGCACATTTTGATGAAGGTCGAAACGCATAACCACCCAACCGCCATCTCTCCGTGGCCGGGGGCGGCGACCGGTTCCGGCGGCGAAATTCGTGATGAAGGCGCCACCGGGCGTGGCGCGAAACCAAAAGCCGGGCTGGTGGGCTTCTCCGTTTCCAACCTGCGTATTCCGGGCCTTGAACAGCCGTGGGAAGAGGATTTTGGCAAGCCGGAACGTATTGTCACCGCGCTGGATATCATGACCGAAGGTCCGCTGGGCGGCGCGGCGTTTAACAACGAATTTGGTCGCCCGGCGCTGACCGGTTACTTCCGTACTTATGAAGAGAAAGTGAACAGCCACAACGGCGAAGAGCTGCGCGGCTACCATAAGCCGATCATGCTGGCGGGCGGGATCGGTAATATCCGCGCCGATCACGTGCAGAAAGGCGAGATCGTCGTCGGCGCGAAGCTGATCGTCCTTGGCGGCCCGGCGATGAATATCGGCCTCGGCGGCGGCGCGGCATCGTCAATGGCTTCCGGCCAATCTGACGCTGATCTCGACTTTGCTTCCGTACAGCGCGACAACCCGGAAATGGAACGCCGCTGCCAGGAGGTGATCGACCGCTGCTGGCAGTTGGGCGACGCCAACCCAATCCTGTTTATCCATGATGTGGGCGCGGGCGGTCTCTCCAATGCGATGCCGGAGCTGGTGAGCGACGGCGGGCGCGGCGGGAAGTTCGAACTGCGCGACATTCTTAGCGACGAGCCGGGCATGAGCCCGCTGGAAATCTGGTGTAACGAATCCCAGGAGCGCTATGTGCTGGCGGTCGCGGCTGACCAGTTGCCGCTGTTCGACGAACTGTGTAAGCGCGAACGCGCGCCGTATGCGGTCATTGGCGACGCTACCGAAGAACAGCATCTCTCGTTGCATGATAACCATTTCGACAATCAGCCGATCGACCTACCGCTGGATGTCCTGCTGGGCAAAACGCCGAAAATGACCCGCGATGTGCAAACATTGAAGGCGAAAGGCGATGCGCTGAACCGCGCGGATATCACGATTACCGACGCGGTAAAGCGTGTTCTGCATCTGCCGACCGTGGCGGAAAAAACCTTCCTTGTCACTATTGGCGACCGTACCGTCACCGGTATGGTGGCGCGTGACCAGATGGTTGGCCCGTGGCAGGTCCCGGTGGCTGACTGCGCGGTCACTACCGCCAGCCTCGACAGCTACTACGGCGAAGCGATGTCGATTGGCGAGCGCGCGCCGGTGGCGCTGCTGGACTTTGCCGCCTCCGCCCGTCTGGCCGTCGGTGAAGCGTTGACTAACATTGCCGCGACGCAGATTGGCGATATCAAGCGCATCAAACTTTCCGCTAACTGGATGGCGGCAGCCGGTCATCCTGGCGAAGATGCCGGTTTGTATGACGCGGTTAAAGCGGTGGGAGAGGAACTCTGTCCGCAGCTTGGCCTGACGATTCCGGTGGGCAAAGATTCGATGTCGATGAAAACCCGCTGGCAGGAAGGCAACGAACAGCGCGAAATGACCTCGCCGCTGTCGCTGGTGATTTCCGCGTTTGCCCGCGTGGAAGACGTGCGTCACACCCTTACGCCGCAGCTGTCAACGGAAGATAACGCCTTGTTGCTGATCGATCTTGGCAAGGGCCACAACGCGCTGGGTGCAACGGCGCTGGCGCAGGTCTATCGTCAGCTTGGCGACAAACCCGCGGACGTGCGTGACGTCGCGCAACTGAAAGGCTTCTATGACGCCATGCAGGCGCTGGTCGCTGCGCGTAAATTACTGGCCTGGCACGACCGTTCCGACGGCGGTCTGCTGGTGACGCTGGCCGAGATGGCCTTTGCCGGCCACTGCGGCGTGCAGGTCGATATCGCCGCGCTGGGCGATGACCATCTGGCCGCACTGTTCAACGAGGAGCTGGGCGGCGTGATTCAGGTACGCGCTGAAGACAGAGACGCGGTCGAAGCGCTGTTGGCGCAGTACGGCCTTGCTGACTGCGTCCACTACCTTGGTCAGGCTCTGGCTGGCGATCGCTTTGTAATTACCGCTAATGATCGGACGGTATTCAGCGAAAGCCGTACTACGCTGCGTGTCTGGTGGGCGGAAACCACCTGGCAGATGCAGCGTCTGCGCGACAATCCGCAATGTGCCGACCAGGAACACGAGGCGAAAGCGAATGATGCCGATCCGGGCCTCAACGTGAAGCTGTCGTTTGATATTAATGAAGATATCGCCGCGCCGTACATTGCGACAGGCGCACGACCGAAAGTCGCTGTCCTGCGCGAGCAGGGGGTGAACTCTCACGTGGAGATGGCGGCGGCGTTCCATCGTGCGGGCTTTGACGCGATTGACGTCCATATGAGCGACCTGCTGGGCGGTCGTATCGGTCTGGGTAACTTCCACGCTCTGGTGGCTTGCGGCGGCTTTTCCTACGGCGACGTGCTGGGGGCGGGCGAAGGCTGGGCGAAATCCATTCTGTTTAACCATCGGGTGCGCGACGAATTCGAAACCTTCTTCCATCGTCCGCAGACGCTGGCGCTTGGGGTGTGCAACGGTTGTCAGATGATGTCGAATCTGCGCGAGCTGATCCCGGGCAGCGAACTGTGGCCGCGTTTTGTACGTAACCATTCTGACCGCTTCGAAGCCCGCTTCAGCCTGGTGGAAGTGACGCAAAGCCCATCGCTGCTGCTGCAAGGAATGGTAGGCTCACAGATGCCGATTGCGGTTTCCCATGGGGAAGGGCGCGTTGAGCTGCGTGACGATGCGCATCTTGCCGCGCTTGAGAGCAAAGGCCTGGTCGCCCTGCGCTATGTAGACAATTTCGGCCACGTGACCGAAACCTATCCGGCTAACCCGAACGGTTCGCCGAACGGCATCACGGCGGTGACGACCGAAAACGGTCGGGTGACGATTATGATGCCGCATCCGGAACGCGTATTCCGCACCGTCGCCAACTCCTGGCACCCGGAAAACTGGGGCGAGGATAGCCCGTGGATGCGTATCTTCCGTAATGCGCGTAAGCAGCTTGGTTAATTAGCCCGATAGCCATTAAGCCCCTCTTCACGAGGGGCTTTTTTGTAGACGGCGCTTATCAGGCCCACGGGGAAGCGTGGTTGTAGCTACCGTCTTGAACGTCAAGCGGTAGGCCGGATAAGGCGTTTACGCCGCCATCCGGCAATAAACTAGTGCTTATGCCGCAAGATTAAAGTGTCGGGAAATCCCGACATGAGTGGAGGCAGGTTGTCGCCAAAAAGAGACATTTAACTATTTGATTTTAAATTGTTTTATTTTTAGGTGTTGCAGGTGTTGCTGATTGGCGACAGAAAGGGCAAAAAACAGACAGAGCCATTTTTAGCATGAATAACGATATTTTTCATATCTATCATTGTGTTAACAAAGTCTTTTGAATGTTGGCACAATTACTGCATAATGATAACCAGTGGCTCATTCACCTTCTTATGTCAGCCCCTTAGGGACGCGCTACATAAACTTCGAATGACGCACAACAAGGTGCCTGCCGTCCAACTTCTGATAATAGCGTAGCTTTATCAACCTCCGGGCGAAACGTCGAGTTAGGCACCGCCTTATTCCATAACAAAGCCGGGTTTAGCCCGGCTTTGTTGTATCTGGCGCTTCCCTCGGTTAGCATCTTTTTTATTCTTCTTTTATGTGAGCGACACGTTGAAGCGCTGGTCTGTTTTCCCCCGTTCTTTACGACAATTGGTCATGCTGGCCTTTTTGCTGATCCTGCTGCCGTTGCTGGTTCTGGCCTGGCAGGCGTGGCAAAGCCTTAACGCGTTAAGCGATCAGGCTGCGGTGACTAACCGTAGCACGCTTATTGACGCCCGGCGCAGCGAGGCGATGACCAACATCGCGCTGGAGATGGAGCGAAGCTACCGACAGTATTGCGTGCTTGACGATCCGACGCTGGCAAAAGTGTATCAAAGCCAGCGTAAGCGCTATAGCGATATGCTGGACGCCCATGCCGGCGTCTTGCCGGATGATAAGTTGTATCAGGCGTTACGCCAGGATTTAAACGCGCTGGCGCAATTGCAGTGTAAAGATAGCGGCCCGGAAGCGGCAGCGGCCGCGCGTCTGGAGGCCTTTGCCAACGCGAATACGGAAATGGTGCAGGCGACGCGTACTGTGGTTTACTCGCGCGGGCAGCAGTTACAACAAGAAATCGCCGAGCGCGGACAATTTTTCGGCTGGCAGGCGCTGGTGCTATTTCTGGTGAGCCTGGCGATGGTGCTACTTTTTACCCGCATGATTATCGGGCCGGTGAAAGGAATTGAACGGATGATTAATCGCCTGGGCGAAGGCCGTTCTTTGGGGAATACCGTCACCTTTACCGGTCCGCGTGAATTACGATCGGTGGGGCAGCGCATTATCTGGCTGAGTGAGCGTCTGGCGTGGCTGGAATCCCAGCGCCATCAGTTTCTACGTCACCTGTCCCATGAGCTGAAAACCCCGCTGGCCAGTATGCGCGAGGGGACAGAGCTGCTGGCCGATCAGGTGGTTGGGCCGCTGACGCTGGAGCAAAAAGAGGTGGTCGATATTCTGGATGACAGCAGTCGTAATTTACAAAAATTGATTGAGCAATTGCTTGATTACAACCGGAAACTGGTAGACAGTGCCACAGAGCTGGAAGCGGTCGATATCGCGCCGCTTGTGGATATGGTGGTTTCCGCCCACAGTTTGCCTGCCCGCGCTAAAATGATGCATACCGATGTCGACCTGAAGGCCGAACGCTGCATAGCAGAGCCCATGTTGCTGATGAGCGTGCTGGATAATCTCTATTCCAACGCGGTGCACTATGGCGCTGAATCCGGTAACATTTGTATCCGTAGTCGTTCTCAGGGCTCCACGGTTTATATCGATGTGGTTAATAGCGGCGAGCCGATTCCGCAAACCGAAAGAGAAATGATTTTTGAGCCTTTTTTCCAGGGAAGCCACCAGCGAAAAGGGGCGGTAAAAGGCAGTGGGTTAGGGCTGAGTATCGCCAGAGATTGTATTCGTCGAATGCAGGGAGAGATCCAACTGGTGGATGACAAAGCGCAGGAAGTCTGTTTTCGCATCTCGCTGCCATTGCCTGCATCTGACAAACACTAATATGAATTTAAGCCTGGTGCGTATGTCACACGTTTTAGTCCAAACTATTAAACGATGCCTTTTGCGGTGGGGAATACCGGTGGGCATATCGTGTCTGGCGCTGACCGCATGTGTTCCCCATGCTTCACAGCAACTGCCCGGTAGCGCAGCGCAGGACACGCTCCCCCATTATCAACTGGCGGATTATCTCCCGACGGCGTGCGCGGATATCTGGTCGCTACGCGGGCAGGCGGTGGAGACGAATCCGCTGTACTGGCTACGCACGATTGACTGCGCCGATCGTCTGATGCCGGTTCAGTCGCGCGCAGAGGCGCGCGCGTTGACGGATGATAACTGGCAGAATGCCTTCAGGCGCGGGATCTTACTGGCGGATGCAAAAATTACGCCGCCGGAGCGGCGCGCCATAGTGACCCGTCTGGAGGCGTTAAGCGCGCAAATACCGGCTCAGGTACGGCCCGTCTACCAAATCTGGCATGACGGTCAGGCGCTGCAATTAGCGCTTTCTGCCGAACGTCAGCGTTATAGCAAACTCCAGCAAACGTCAGATAGTGAGCTGGATGCGCTGCGCCAGCAGCAACAGGCCTTGCAAACGCAGCTCGATCTTACCACCCGTAAGCTGGAGAGTTTAACCGATATTGAGCGCCAGCTTTCGACACGAAAACCGGCAGGTAATTACAACGCCGATACGCCGCATACCAATGACAAACCCGCGACGTCTGAAGATGGCGCGGCGCCGTCGCCGTCACAAGATGAGGTAACGCCATGATAAGCCGTAAACCGGCGCACCTGTTGCTGGTCGATGACGATCCCGGATTACTGAAATTGCTCGGTATGCGCCTTACCAGTGAAGGATACAGTGTCGTGACCGCAGAGAGCGGTCAGGAAGGACTGCGGGTACTGCATCGGGAAAAAGTGGATCTGGTAATAAGCGACCTGCGCATGGATGAAATGGATGGTATGCAACTGTTCACAGAAATTCAGAAAGTACAGCCGGGAATGCCGGTTATCATTCTGACGGCGCATGGTTCCATTCCGGATGCGGTGGCCGCTACCCAGAAAGGCGTATTCAGCTTTTTGACGAAGCCGATCGACAGAGACGCGTTATATAAAGCGATAGATGAAGCGCTGGAGCAGTCCGCTCCCGCGACGGACGATAGCTGGCGCAACGCTATCGTTACCCGTAGCCCGCTGATGCTGCGACTGCTTGAACAGGCGCGCATGGTCGCGCAGTCGGATGTCAGCGTCTTGATTAACGGACAAAGCGGCACCGGGAAAGAGATTTTCGCACAGGCGATTCATAATGCCAGCCCGCGCAGTAACAAGCCGTTTGTCGCCATTAACTGCGGCGCGTTGCCGGAACAGTTGCTGGAGTCCGAATTATTCGGCCATGCGCGCGGAGCCTTTACCGGCGCAGTGAGCAATCGTGAAGGGTTGTTCCAGGCGGCGGAAGGCGGCACGCTATTTCTGGATGAAATTGGCGATATGCCCGCGCCGTTACAGGTGAAGCTGCTGCGGGTGTTACAGGAGCGCAAAGTCAGGCCGCTGGGCAGCAATCGCGATATTGATATAGACGTGCGAGTTATTTCCGCGACGCACCGCGATCTGCCGAAGGCGATGGCGCGGGGCGAATTTCGTGAAGATTTGTACTACCGGCTGAATGTCGTGAGCCTGAAAATTCCGGCGCTGGCGGAGCGTACCGAGGATATTCCGCTGCTGGCTAATCATCTGCTCAGACAGTCGGCACAGCGGCATAAACCGTTTGTTCGCGCCTTTTCTACTGATGCAATGAAACGGCTGATGACGGCAAGCTGGCCGGGCAACGTGCGCCAACTGGTCAACGTCATTGAACAATGTGTGGCGTTAACCTCTTCGCCGGTGATCAGCGATGCATTGGTCGAGCAGGCGCTGGAAGGCGAAAACACCGCGCTGCCAACTTTTGCCGAAGCGCGAAACCAATTTGAACTGAACTATCTGCGCAAGTTACTGCAAATTACCAAAGGTAACGTGACGCACGCGGCAAGGATGGCGGGGCGCAACCGTACGGAATTCTATAAGCTACTCTCCCGTCACGAACTGGATGCGAATGATTTCAAAGAGTAGTTTTCATGCCGTAAAGTAGCGCGAAATATGTTACGTTTAACCGATCAAAACACAGGCGACCTTTTCAAGGAATAGCATGAAAAAGATTGATGCGATTATTAAACCCTTCAAGCTGGACGATGTCCGTGAAGCGCTGGCCGAGGTAGGTATTACCGGCATGACGGTCACTGAAGTCAAAGGCTTTGGCCGTCAAAAAGGCCACACCGAGCTGTATCGCGGCGCGGAATATATGGTGGATTTTCTGCCGAAGGTAAAAATTGAAATCGTTGTGCCTGACGACATCGTGGATACCTGTGTTGACACCATCATTCGTACCGCGCAGACGGGGAAAATCGGCGACGGTAAGATCTTTGTCTTTGATGTCGCCCGCGTTATTCGTATCCGTACTGGCGAAGAAGACGACGCGGCTATCTGATGTGCCGATTCGCTGCCCGTCTCCTCCTTGTGGGCAGCGAACCACCGTTTAATCGCCCTGCGGTAGCGCCGATGTAGTCCGGGTGCAAACCCATCTCAGGCCGACAATGGCGACGATCAGCGCCACGCAACTTAGCGTCCACTCGCCCATTTGCGAGAAAAAGTGTCCGTAGGCGGCTACCGCCGTATCACTAATTTGCGATTCCGTGGTTTGTTGCGCGACGACGCCAGCCAGCCAGTTAGCGACCGCGCCGGTCGCCAGCATATAAATACCGGTCAGTACACCCGTGACGCCAGGCAGGTTGAGGCGGGTAATTTGCGCCATCGCGACCGGATCAATAAACAGCTCTGCAAAGCCCATCAGCGCCAGCCCTGCGATCATCATTCCCATTGATGCCTGCCCGTCTAACCGGGCCTGATGCGCGTTTAGCGCCAACAGCATAAAACCGCCGCCCATCAATACCAGCCCCACGGCAAATTTAAGCCAGACGCGCAGCACCGAGCGGGCGCTCTCTTTCGGGCTGCTCAGCCACGCCAGCACCACGCCCGCCGCCATCACCGCAATCGCATTGACCGACTGGAACAATGCGGTGGGGACGGTCATATTCAGCCAGTGGCGGTTGACAAAACGGTCGATGAATAAACTGATCGAACTTCCGCCCTGCTGCGCCAGAACCCAGAAAAGAGTGCCGGTGATCATTAACAGAACGATTTGCCACAAGGCGCGACGGTGTTCGGGAAATTTAACCATAATACGGGCGATAAGTTGCGCTGCGAAGACGCAGACAATGGCCAGCACATAGCCAGACCAGTTATTTTCCAGCAGGAGGGTGAAGAATACCGGCGCGATACACAGCATTAATACCAGCCAACCCCAGGTTGGAAGGGCAAATTTAACCGCCCGCAGCGCGGGGCGATTAACACCGCGCGTCTGCTGAAAGTGGCGATGACCGCTTAAAAAGATGAGCAGGCCGATGAACATTCCCACGCCCGCCAGCGCAAAGCCGACATGCCAGCCATACCACTGCGCCGCCAGACCACAGGCGATCGGCGCGGCTATCGATCCAATATTCCCGGCGGCGTAGAGCAGCGAGAATCCCCCGTCGCGGCGGTTGTCATCAGGGGCGTAAAGTTCGCCCAGCAGACAGCTAATATTGGATTTAAACAAGCCGTAGCCGCAGATAATAATGGCCAGCGCCGCATATAAACTCAGCGTTGAATCAGATTCTAAGCCCAATACCACATGACCCAGCGTCATCAATAAGGCGCCGGTGATAACCGCCACG
Organism: Salmonella sp. 741265073_HBA; assembly: GCF_046569105.1. Classification (NCBI taxonomy): domain Bacteria; kingdom Pseudomonadati; phylum Pseudomonadota; class Gammaproteobacteria; order Enterobacterales; family Enterobacteriaceae; genus Salmonella; species Salmonella sp. 741265073_HBA. The sequence goes on from NZ_JBKFRY010000009.1 coordinate 26,648, forward strand.
CGGTTGCCAAGCAGGCGGTCGGCAAGCCAGCCGCCAAGAATAGGGGTAACGTAAACTAAAGAGGCGTAGGCGCTGAAGAGGTTGATCGCGTGGCTGTCATTAAAACCAAGCTGGTGGGTAAGATAAAGGATGAGTAAGGCACGCATGCCGTAAAAGCTGAAGTATTCCCAAATTTGAATCGCCACGATGTAAAAAATCGCGCGCGGTTGTGAGGGTGTTTTCATAAAGTCTCCTTGCTGCGTGAAAAAAGGGAAGTGGCAAGCCACTTCCCTTTGGTACTTATTTCGTATTTTCTTTCAGCACCTTAACGGTGTAACGTCCGTCTGCCTGACGATAGGCGCCGTGGATATCGGTTTCGAAGCCCGGATAGTGGGCGCCGATTTCGCACAGCATTTGCAGGAATTCCAGTACCGGACGGCTTTCCTCGGTGATCATTTCACCAGGCATCACCAGCGGCACTCCCGGAGGGTAAGGAAGGATCATGTTGGCGTTGACGCGTCCAACCATCTCTTCAAGATACACCTCTTCCGTTTCGCCATGCAGCTCTTTCTGGAACGCAGTATACGGCGTCATCACCATTTTCGGCAGCACTTCAAACGCACGGTACATTAAGTCCGGCAGATTATGGTGTTCGACCAGTTTATGAATATTCTGTGCCAGTTCCTGGATGCGCATATTTTCATAAAACTCAGGCGCTTCGCGGTACAGTGCCGGCAGAATGTTTTTGACGCGCAGGTTCAGGTCAAAGGCGCGTTTAAATTCAGTGAGCGCGCGCAGCAGGCTCAGAGCTTTGGTTTTGTCTATACCAATGCTGAACAGGAACAGCAGGTTGTATGGACCGGTTTTTTCTACGATGATGCCGCGTTCATCGAGATATTTGGCGACCAGACTTGCCGGAATACCGAACTCATCCATCGTACCGTCTTTCTTCATCCCCGGCGTCAGGATAGTGACTTTGATCGGGTCGAGGTACATGTGTTCGTTATCGATATTTTTGAAGCCATGCCATGCGCTATCTGAACGCAGCGGCCAGCACTCAGCTCCATCGATATGTTCCGGCTGCCATACGTCAAAGAACCAGCCGTCAGATTCGCTTTTCAGGCGTTTAATTTCTTTACGGAATTTAATCGCACGTTCAATAGAGCCGTTAATCAGGCGTTTACCCGCATTACCTTTCATCATCGCCGCTGCGGTTTCAGTAGACGCTACGATACCGTAGTGCGGAGAAGTGGTGGTATGCATCATGTAGGCTTCGTTAAAGGTTTCTTCGTTAATGTCGCCTTTAACATGAATCATGGATGCCTGTGAAAACGCCGCCAGCAGTTTATGCGTGGACTGGGTTTCATAAATGATTTTGCCTTCTACACGGTCGCCGCTCATACCGCATTTACCCTGATAAATAGGGGAGAAATTGGTATAAGGCACCCAGGCGGAGTCAAAATGAATGGACTTCACATCCAGAGTTTTCTTGATGTAGTCAGTGTTATACAACAAACCGTCATAGGTTGAGTTAGTAATAACAGCATGGACCGGCCAGGTTGCGTTAGGCGTCTCTTTTACCCGTTTAGCGATAGTGGCGTGCTGGAACTCGCTTTGCGGAATACCGCCAAGAATACCGTAGGCGTTACGGGTTGGGCGGAAATAAATCGGCGTAATGTCGCTCATCATCATCAGATGGGTCAGCGATTTATGGCAGTTACGGTCAATCAGTACCGTGCTGCCTGCCGGCGCGGAGTACATACCGACGATTTTGTTCGCCGTAGAGGTGCCGTTCGTCACCATGTAGCTACGTTCGGCGTTAAAGACGCGGGCGATATACTCTTCTGCTTCTTTATGCGGGCCGGAGTGGTCCAGCAGCGAACCCAGTTCGGAAACGGAAATCGAAATATCGGATTTCATCGTGTTCGGGCCGAAGAAATCATAAAAGATGCTGCCGACGGGGCTTTTCTGGAAAGCGGTCCCGCCCATGTGGCCAGGCGTACAGAAAGTATATTTCCCTTCACGCACATATTTGAACAACGCTTTTGTCAGCGGCGGCAGAATATTGTCGATGTATTCATCGGTATTCTGGCGAATTTTCGCCGCGATATCGGCTGCGGCGCCTAAAGCATATTCAAAGAAGCGAACCTGCATTCTCAGATCGTTGAGGCTGACGTCCAGCGTAGAGTAGCTGTTGGCGAAGGCGTACAGCGGCATATACTCGTTCAGCTTGCTAATCTCTTCGCAAAGCTCAAGGTTATATTTATCCCAGTCGAAAATGACGCCGCAAAGGCGGGAGTTATTTTCAATCAGCTTCAGCAGGTCTTCTCGGTCGTTTGGATAGACGATACGGAAATTTAAACCTTCCAGTGCACGATGCAGTTCACGAATAGGCTCTTCTTTAAAGTAGACGCCCATGTGGTTCATGATAGCAATAACGTTCATAGTCTTGTTCCTGGTAAAGTGGGCCCCTCCCGCTACGCTATAGCAGGTGACGAAAGGGGCTTTGAGAAAAAGGAGTTAGCGGTTAAAGCGCTTCAGCCGTATTGTTGTCGCTGTCGTTGTTCTGGCGCTGGTGCATTTTGCGGCCGTAGAACATCAGGATGATCAGACTGACGATAAAGGTGCCGGAGAGTTCGAAGGAGCTGGCGCCCATCAGTGCGATGAAGCAAAATGCGCAGCCCAGTACAGAACAAATCAGGCTTACCGAGTTACGGATGTTGAACCCTTCGAAGCGAATCAGGTCAACACAGGAGTAGAAGTACGGCAGCATGGTAAGCAGTACGGCAATCCCGGTCAGTTCGCCGAACAGGTCGGACGCTTTACCGCCGCTGGAGTTCATGATGGTGATCAGAATCATCAGCGCCGTCATTTTCACCGCAGCCAACAGCAGACCTTTTTTCGGAATACCGTTTTTATCCATTTCACCGTAAATTTTCGGGAAGTTGCCGTCGTTGGCGGCGCGAACCCCAGCCTGGCCGACCAGCATCATCCAGGAGCCCAGAGACGTCAGGCAGGCGAAAGCGGTAAAGGCGGAAACCAGCGGCGCAGCCCAGCCACCCAGAATCGTGGAGGTACTGATAGCGAACGGCGCGCCGGAAGAGGCCATAACGGAAGCTGGGAACATCCCGGCGATAACCTGAGTCGCGGCGATATAGATGATGCCTGCCAGCGCGGTACCCAGCATGGTTGCCAGCGGTACGGTGCGTTTCGGGTTTTTCACCATGCCGGTGCTGACGGCGGCAGACTCAACGCCAACGAACGCCCACAGGCAGAGCAGAATACTTTTAACAATGGCGTGAGAGTCGGTCGTCGTGGACGTGTTCCAGTTCGCGTGATAGGTCGCGATATCGAACCAATGCCAGCCGGCGACTGCGGTCAAGACTACCGGGATCAGCACCAGGAATAGGCCAATCGTTGTTAAGCGGCTGACCCAGGCCCCGCCCAGCATATTAATAAAGGTGAACAGCCAGACGATAGCAATACAGGCAATACCTGCCGGTATTGGATTATTTAATGCCGGGAAGAATGTAGAAAGATAAGAAACAGCGGTAATGCCGATGGCTAAGTTACCAATCCAGTTTGCGTGATAATAAAGAACGCCGGTCTGGAAACCAAACGCCGGAGATATTTCCCCAGCATAAGCGATAGGGCCACCCTGTTGAGGGTTTTTGGTTGCCAGCCTCGCATAAACATAAGCCAGCGACATTGCCCCAATAATAGAAATTACCCAGCCCCAGATGGCAATGCCACCAATACTGGCAAGGTTGGCGGGTAATAATGCAATCCCGCTCCCCATCATATTACCGGCAACGACGCCAGTACAGGCAAATAGCCCGATCTTTTTGACAGAACTCATGTTCATTTCTCCTGAGCTGTATTTTTAAGAACCGGGCTTATGCTTCATATATGCTGCGTGCCCGTTCAACTGTCGACAAGATTAACGAATGGGTTGAGATAAGTCCTAAAGAAAAAGTGAAATAAACACAAACATGAAAAAACTGATAGATTGATTTTTTTTGAATTAACATATAAATATCATGAAAAATATCATGAAAGGATAAACATCGTTTAATTACAAAGAGTTATATTTACATTTCTTTGCAGTGAATATGTTGCCAAAATTAACATAAGTTATTTTTGGCAACATGTTTTTCACAAAATAAAAGCGAAAAATTTAATATCTTTTCGCTTTTATTTGTCATGGTTCAGCGTTAAATTTAATCTTCTGCCAGAAAACTATTCAGATAAGGGACAATTTTCTGAACGGATGTCTGAAATACGCCATTTTCAATCCAGTACAGCGTGTTTTCACCTGGACGTAAATTAAAGGCGGTCAGATAGGCATCAGCGGCCAGACGATTCTCACCTTTCATTTCGTAAACTTTCCCCAACAGGACATAGTTAAACCACGACATTTCAAGCTCGATGCTTTTATTGATTTCCTCATACGCTGCATCGATATCACCTTTGCCTAACAGATCAACGGTCTTGATTTTATAATAAACAGACGTTTTCTCAACGCCCGGAATTTGATCTATTTTTTTAAACTCTTCGTTCAGTGCGGCCACTTGTTCTTTATCAAACGGCTGTTGTGATTGCCGTAATACATCTACCAGCACTTTATATTCATAGGCATAGTTGAAATCAGGCGTTTCCTTAATAATGCCATTCAGAATATCGCTGGCTTTACTTAGCGCCTGCGCATCGCCGCTCAGAATAAGCTGGCGCGCCTCATAAAAACGCATCAGCGCGGTATTTTGCGGCGTTCTGAACAGGGCCAGTTGTTCTCGCATACGATTAGGCCAGGGCTGTGTTAAAACGAAAGACAGGCTATTAAACAGATCATCCTGGATGGACAACTGGTTAGTATTGGTGACGAAATAACGCTTATCCAGCATGGTTGAACCATCGGCGTTATCAATGAGCACCACAGACATAAAGCACTGCTGCGCCCGATAGTGGCGCTGATTGACAAACTGAATGGTTAACGTCTTACCGGAGCTGCTTGGCTCATTGACCCGGTAATTGGTTTTATCGTGCACCATAAAGGTCGAGTAGGTGTTCAGCAAGTCGGTGATTAAGCCGCCCAGACCGATGGCGTAGGACTCCTGCGAGACCCAGTTATTACAGGAATTGCCGCCTTCAAAACGAACATCTATATCTCGTGGGTTAAGTAATAACCGCGTTTTTGTTACCGCGGCATTATGATCTACCACCGACATCACGATAAACACCACCAGCGTCGCCAGCGAGAGCAGGAACATCACCCACGTCCAGAAAGCAGCGATACGCGGCTTTTTCGCCTTTTTAGTCGGCGTTTGCAAAGAGGCGGGCGGCACAGGCGTAGCGGCAGTAACCCCCTCCGTCGGTTCTGCATTCGTTGCTGCGATCGGCGGCGGCGGCGACGTTGATGAATTATCGATCTCATCGCTATTTTCTTCGCACCAGATAACCGGCGCCGTCAGCTTATAGCCGCGTTTAGGTACGGTAACGATGTATTCAGCATTGCTGTCTCCGCCATCTCTTAATGATTTGCGTAGTTCAGAAATGCTTTGGGTGACAACATGGTTGGTCACGATGGTGCGCATCCAGACATGATCAATAATGTTATCCCGGCTTAACACTTCATCCGGATGATGCGCAAAATACATCAGAAGATCGATCAGCCGTGGTTCAAGAGTAATCTGGCGTCCCTGACGACTGATCTGATTAACAGAAGGTGTAACCAGCCACTCTCCAATGCGTACAACAGGTTGCTGCATAAAAAGATGCCCTAACGAGCTAAGTCAAACGTTAATAATAACACGATTTGCACAGACTTTTTTTATTCCCCTTTTTTGTAAAAGAAAGGCATAAAAAGTAGTGTAATAAGCAGGGGAACGGGGAGGAAAACGGGCGTTCGCCTTAACGATAACACCCGTTTTTTCAGAGGATTTCTTGCAATTACAGCACTTTATGCGGGCCGAAACATTCGTAATGAATGTTTTCGTTATTCACGCCAAGTGAAACCAGTTGTTTTGCGGCAAACTGCATAAAGCCTACCGGGCCGCAAAGATAGAACTGCATTGCCGGATCGCTGATCGCGGCTTCCAGTTTGCTTAAATCCATCAGCCCTTCGCTGTCAAAGACGCGTTGGGCGCGATCGGCCTCAGTCGGTTCGCGGTACCAGGTATGGGCAGTGAAACGTGGCAGTGTACGGCCCAGCTCGCTTACTTCGTCGGCAAACGCATGAACGTCGCCGTTCTCCGCCGCATGGAACCAGTTCACCTGCGCGGTATGCTGTTCTTTCGCCAGCGTATCGAGCATCGCCAACATCGGCGTCTGGCCGACGCCAGCGGAAATCAGCGAAACGGGGGTATCAGCGGCGACATTCATAAAGAAGTCACCTGCCGGCGCAGCCAGATGCACCACATCGCCCACGCTGGCGTGATGGTGTAACCAGTTTGATACCTGGCCGCCGTCCTCACGCTTCACGGCAATACGGTACCCTTTGCCATCGGGTTTACGGGTCAGTGAATATTGGCGGATCTCCTGATGCGCAAAACCTTCCGGCTTCAGCCAGACACCCAGATACTGCCCGGGACGGTATTCCGCCACCGTACCGCCGTCGACCGGTTCAAACTCAAAGCTGGTGATCAGTGCGCTACGCGGGGTTTTTGCAACGATGCGGAAGGGGCGCGTGCCTTCCCAGCCGCCGTCTTTGCTGGCGTTCTCGTGATAAATCTCGGCTTCCCGATGAATAAAGACGTTAGCCAGTACGCCATAGGCTTTTCCCCACGCGTCCAGCACCTCCTGGCCCGGGTTGAACATTTCGTCCAGCGTCGCCAGCAGATGCGTCCCGACGATGTTGTACTGCTCCGGCTTAATCTGGAAGCTGGTGTGCTTCTGCGCGATTTTTTCTACCGCCGGCAGCAACGCCGGTAAATTTTCGATATTGCTGGCGTAGGCCGCGATAGCATTAAACAGGGCTTCGCGCTGATCGCCGTTACGCTGGTTGCTCATATTGAAGATTTCTTTGAGCTCCGGATTATGCGTAAACATACGGTCGTAGAAGTGGGCGGTCAGTTTCGGTCCTGTTTCAACCAGCAGGGGAATGGTGGCCTTTACTGTAGCGATGGTTTGTGCGTCAAGCATACGTGCTTCCTTTATGTGAAAATCTAATGATGTATATCAAATGCATCTTATAAAAATACCCTTGCATTGTAAATGGATCTTCTCTGCTTTACGTTATGGAGGTAACAACGTGAAAAATCTGCATCACAAAGCTGAAAAGAAATCCGTTGAAATTCGTCAGGCTCTCGTTCAGGAAACCCTTATCTGACGCATAGGTAATCGTTTGCGTAAAAACCTTTGTCAAGACCTGTTATCGAAGAATGATTCGGTTATACTGTTGGCCGAAGTCCCACGGACTGCCTTTTCAGGCACAAATTTTATTGTTAGCTGAGTCAGGAGATGCGGATGTTAAAGCGTGAAATGAACATTGCCGATTATGATGCCGAATTGTGGCAGGCTATGGAGCAGGAAAAAGTACGTCAGGAAGAGCACATCGAACTGATCGCCTCCGAAAACTACACCAGCCCGCGCGTGATGCAGGCGCAGGGGTCTCAGCTGACCAACAAATACGCTGAAGGTTATCCGGGCAAGCGCTACTACGGCGGTTGCGAATACGTTGATGTCGTAGAGCAGCTGGCTATCGACCGCGCGAAAGAACTGTTCGGCGCCGACTACGCTAACGTGCAGCCGCACTCCGGTTCTCAGGCTAACTTTGCTGTTTACACCGCGCTGCTGCAGCCGGGCGATACCGTTCTGGGTATGAACCTGGCGCAGGGCGGCCACCTGACTCACGGCTCCCCGGTTAACTTCTCCGGTAAACTGTACAACATCGTACCTTACGGTATCGATGAGTCCGGTAAAATTGACTATGACGAGATGGCGAAGCTGGCCAAAGAGCACAAGCCGAAGATGATTATCGGTGGCTTCTCTGCTTATTCCGGTATCGTTGACTGGGCAAAAATGCGTGAAATCGCTGATAGCATCGGCGCATACCTGTTTGTCGACATGGCGCACGTGGCGGGCCTGATTGCCGCAGGAGTTTACCCGAACCCGGTTCCGCACGCTCACGTTGTCACCACCACCACCCACAAAACCCTGGCGGGTCCGCGCGGCGGCCTGATCCTGGCGAAGGGCGGCGATGAAGAGCTGTACAAAAAACTGAACTCCGCCGTGTTCCCAAGCGCGCAGGGCGGCCCGCTGATGCACGTGATCGCGGGTAAAGCGGTAGCGCTGAAAGAAGCGATGGAGCCGGAGTTCAAAGTTTACCAGCAGCAGGTGGCGAAAAACGCCAAAGCGATGGTGGAAGTGTTCCTGAACCGCGGCTACAAAGTGGTGTCTGGCGGCACTGAGAACCACCTGTTCCTGCTGGACCTGGTGGATAAAAACCTGACCGGTAAAGAAGCTGATGCCGCGCTGGGCCGTGCTAACATCACGGTGAACAAAAACAGCGTGCCGAACGATCCGAAGAGCCCGTTCGTGACTTCCGGTATCCGTATCGGTTCTCCGGCGGTTACTCGTCGCGGCTTCAAAGAAGCGGAAGTGAAAGAGCTGGCTGGCTGGATGTGTGACGTGCTGGACAACATCAATGATGAAGCCACCATTGAACGCGTGAAAGCGAAAGTACTGGATATCTGCGCCCGCTTCCCGGTTTACGCGTAAGCGCTTATGTTGTGAAAATGGCCCGATGGCGCTGCGTCTGTCGGGCATTACTTATGCGCCATAACGTGACGCCGCCGGAAGTCATTATCCGGCGGCGTTGTCGTTTGAACTTCTCCCTCCGCCTGTTAACCTTATGTTACCCTTGCCAGCGCAACCGTTTACCGCCAGACTATCGCCTCCAAACGGGAGGGAATCATGGCATTGCATTCCACGCGCTGGCTGGCGCTCAGTTATTTCACCTACTTCTTTAGTTACGGTATTTTTCTGCCCTTCTGGAGCGTCTGGCTCAAAGGTCTTGGGCTAACGCCGGAAACCATCGGTCTTCTGCTGGGCGTGGGTCTGGTCGCGCGTTTTCTCGGCAGTCTGCTCATTGCGCCTCGCGTAAGCGATCCTTCGCGGTTGATCTCCGCGCTGCGCGTACTGGCATTGCTGACGCTGGTATTTGCGCTGGCATTTTGGGCAGGAACGCATGTCGCGTGGCTAATGGTGGTGATGGTTGGGTTTAACCTCTTCTTTTCACCACTGGTGCCGCTGACCGATGCGCTGGCTAATACCTGGCAAAAGCAAATTACCCTGGACTATGGTCGGGTGCGGCTGTGGGGGTCCATCGCCTTCGTGATTGGGTCGGCGCTGACCGGTAAGCTGGTGAGTTTATACGATTACCAGGCGATTCTGGCGCTACTGACGCTCGGCGTCGCCTCGATGTTGCTGGGTATGTTGTTACGTCCCAGCGTGCCGCCGCAAGGAGAAAGTCGTCAGCAGGAGAGCGCAGGCTGGCCCGCCTGGCGTACGCTGGTGGCACAAAGTTGGCGTTTTCTCGCCTGCGTCTGCTTGCTGCAAGGGGCGCACGCCGCCTACTACGGTTTTAGCGCCATCTACTGGCAGGGGGCTGGCTATTCAGCATCGGCGGTCGGCTATTTATGGTCGTTGGGCGTGGTGGCGGAAGTGATCATTTTTGCCCTGAGTAAAAAGCTATTCCGCCGGTTTAGCGCCCGCGACTTGCTGTTGCTTTCCGCTGTGTGTGGGGTGGTACGCTGGGGACTGATGGGCTGGAGTACGGCGTTGCCGTGGCTGATTGTGATACAAATCCTGCACTGTGGCACGTTTACCGTTTGCCATCTGGCCGCCATGCGCTATATCGCTGCGCGTCAGGGAAGCGAGGTGATTCGTTTGCAGGCCGTCTATTCCGCTGTGGCGATGGGCGGCAGCATCGCGATTATGACGGTATTTGCCGGTTTTCTGTATCAACATCTGGGCGGCGGCGTATTCTGGATTATGGCGCTGGTGGCATTGCCCGCTATCTTTCTTCGGCCCAAAGTGGTTGCCGCGTCATGATTCCAGGATCTTGCGGATCTGCTGCTGTTGGTGCTCTGTGAGGGCGCGATCCGCATGAATTAACGGCGGTGAGAAGAGCGGTAGCGGCGTGGCGTAAGGGGTAACAATCAGCGCTACGCCGCGCGGGCATCCCTCTTTTTGAAACGCCTGGAGCGATATCCGCCTGATATTCAGCGGCAACAGGGTCAGTTCACGCAGTTGCTGCTCAATATGCGTCTCCAGCGCATCATTTTTATCCGCTAACAATACGATCTGTCTCTCATGCAAATCGTTATCCTGCATCAGCCAGGCGCCGAAAATCACTGCCACCAGCCCCGTCTCTTCCTCGGAAAAGTGGACACCATATTCGGCTTCAAACCCGGCGAGCGCCTCACGTGTGGTGCGAACCAGACGCGGATAAAGACGGTTAAACTCTTCCGGAAGCGTATTATCGATGCCAATCGTGAATAAACTTCGGTTCAGCGCCTGGGCGAGATGGACATACAGCTGATCGTTAAGCCCTTGTTCGTCGCTGAAGCGTACGTTCCCTTTTTCTCGAAAGCGCAGCACCAGCCGCGCCACCTCCAGTCGCAGTTGCTGCGCCCGTTGATGCGTGTCGCGAATCGGGTCGGGGAGGCGAATCATTGAAAACAGTAACGCCATAAACAGCGCTTCATTGAGCGGTGCGGCCTGCATCACGTGGCGCTGCCAGTGACGACCAATTTCCTGGGCGAGTGGATATTCCGCGCACGACTGCGCCCAAATCTGCTGCACAGGGTTGAATTCCGGGGTGATGCCGGCATGGTGTTGTAGCAGACAATACTGTAAAAAGAGACGCAGGAACTGTACGTCGCGATGTTCAAATGGTTTTTGCAACCGGCGGGCGCACAGATTGATGAGCGCGTGCAGATTAATATCGTCATACAGCGGACGCGCGATACCGCGCTGCTTTAGCGCGTTTTTTAAGGCCGGGGTAAACTGTTGCGTGACGAAGGTCGGGCATAAACGCAGGCCACGCCTGAGCCAGTGTAAAAGGCAAAGGCGCTGATCGAGTGCTGTACCTTCGATCCGATAGCAACCGTTCTGGCATGTTGTGATGGCAAGGCGATGATAGCGCTGGATCTCCAGGCTTGTCTCAGTGATATCCTCACGGGCAGTATCATCATCAACGCCATTAAGCGCGCTGAAGATTTCCACCGTGGCAATTGGCTCCGGCTGGAAAAGCGTCAGCAATACCTGACAGCGGCGCTGGGGAGCGGAAAGTACAGATGGTGGGGCAATTGTCGGCATCATCTGTCAGGTCTCCCGTTAGTTTGTCTGGTAAGGATAGCTAAAGTTTGCGTGTGAAAAATGTGATAAGCGTGCTTTTAGGCCAGGAATGCTGAGGAACGTCACAGAATTTTTATCGCGAGGAACAGATGAAGCCAGTGAAACGCAGCGCCTTAACACTATTTCTTGCCGTTTTATCTTTCGTGGCGGCGGCGCATCCGCACAGCTTCATCCGTCTGCAAACGCAGGTGGTCAGTGAAAATGAGCAATTTGTGGCGTTAAAAATGCGCTGGACAATGGACGCGCTGACATCCGCAGATCTGCTGTATGACGCCGGAAACGCGGCACCGGGGTCAGAAATATGGAAAAAGTTGGCGGCGGAAGTGATGGCTAACGTACTTGGGCAGCACTACTTTACAGAAGTGTGGCGCAATGGCGCGAAAGTGAAGTTTAAAAACAGGCCGACAGAATACGGTATGACGCGTGACGTGCATCAGGCGGTATTGACCTTTACGCTACCGCTGGCTGAACCGCAGCCGTTAAGCGGACAAACTTATACCTTTTCAACGTTTGATCCCTCTTATTATGTCGATATGCATTATGACCAGGACAGCGATATCACGATGCCGGAACCGCTGCGCGAAAAGTGTCGGATTCAGGTTTATACTCCTGCGCCCGGCGAAGAGACGCTACGTTTCGCCCAGTCGCTGGATAAAGAGGACGCGCCGCCGGAGGATATGGATTTAGGTAAACAGTTTGCCCAAACGGTGACCTTGCAATGTCAGTAATTTTTTCTCAACGCGCTCCGGGGCGACGCTGGCTCTCGCTGTGGCCACTGGTGTTATTCCTGCTGTTGATGCTGGTTGGCGGTCTGTGGATATGGCAGGCCTGGCCGCAGGTGATGTTGAAAAGCGCTCTTTGGCAGCGGGACGTAAATCAGCAGTTGAGCGCGCTGCTTAACGCGGTGGCGACGCATCCTGAGCGGGCGGGCGGATCGTTGCTTCTGCTGAGTTTTATGTATGGCGTGCTTCATGCGCTGGGGCCGGGACACGGCAAAGTGGTGATCGCGACATGGCTGGCGACGCATCCTTCGAAGCTGAAATCGAGTATCGTGTTAACCCTCGCCGCCGCGTTATTGCAGGGGCTCGTGGCTATCGGGTTGGTGGTGGGCGTGCTGACCGTATTGCAACTTCCGGCCAGGCAGCTCCATCTGAGTGGTTTCTGGCTGGAAAAGGGGAGCTATGCGTTAGTTGGCGGGCTGGGCATCTTTCTATGCTGGCGGGCCATAAAAAAGTTACTCGCGTTACTACGTAAACCTGTCTTTATCGCTTTTACGCCGCGCCATGTTCACCATGAAAAATGCGGCTGCGGACATCAGCATCTACCGACGCAGGAACAATTGCATAGCGGCGATGACTGGCGCGCGCGACTCATGATCGTACTGTCTATGGGGATGCGGCCCTGTTCCGGCGCGATAATGGTGCTGTTATTCAGTAAAGTGATTGGCGTTTTTAGCTGGGGAATGGCGTCGGTACTGGCAATGGCGGCGGGAACCTCGCTAACGATTACCTCGCTGGCGCTGCTGGTACACACTTTTCGTGCTCTGGCGGTGAAACTCAGTGGAAACAAAGCGCCGGCGTTATGGCGGCAGGTAGGCTGGTCAACGCTGGCGCTGGCCGGAGGGGTGATACTGCTTGTCGCGGCGCTGGTCATGTGGTTTAGCGTGCCGCAGCCTGTGGGCGGGCTGCGGCCATGGCGTGGTTGATTAGTGCCCGGCGGGTTTGAGATGCATCCGCGCGACGGATTCGTCTTCGGCCCAGTAAATGCGTTCGGCGACCATCGCTTCCGGATTGAGCTGAACGCCGCGCAGTACCCGTTCTTTAAAACGCAGGTAGCCGCCTTTGTCGATCAGATGGCCCATATGTAGATAGATCGGTTTTCCGCCGAGCATCTCTTTTTCAAATTCATACAGGTTAACGATCACCTGCTTTATCACATCTTCAGTCACCCAGTTGAGGAAGAGCTTGCCGACGCGCGGCGTCTTTTTACTGGTGCGTCCGCCCAGACGGACTTGCCAGAGCTGATCCGGCTTACGTTGCCAGGCCAGCGTCGGACAGGCCAGCACGCACTCGCCGCAGCCGATACAGGCGGACTCTTCTTTGACCGCTTTGCCATTCTTCAGCGCCAGGCAGCCTACCGCGTGGTGACTACAGGCCTTCACGCAGGCGCCGCAACCGATACAGCGATCGGCAGTGAAGCGCATTTTCGCCACGCCAATAATTCCCAGATCTGCCATTGACGCCTTCGCGCAGTCATTCGGGCAGCCAACGATGACCGTTTTGAGATGATAAGGGCTGGGATAGACCAGTTTTTCAAGACGACGGGACAGGCCGGTCGTGTCAGTGTTGGCTTTCTGGCAAATGCGGTTCCCCTGACAGGCGACAATATTTCGCCCGCCAATAGCGAGGTAGCCCGCTTTGGTATCCTCAACCTGGACGTCGCATAGTTCTATTTCAATCTCGCGAAGAAACGGCTCCAGCGCGGCGTTCACGTTGTCGATATCTTCGTAACGGATACCCGGCATCGCCAGCTTCTGGCGGGTAGTGAGGTGAATTTGTCCGTTGCCCCAGGTTTCGGCGATGTCACGCGCTACCGTCAGCAAATGCGCGGGCAAAATACCGCCGGGAATGCGGACGCTGATCATGGCTTCGCCGCGCACTTTTGACAGGCGATATTCGTTTTTCGCACGGGCTTTAATGATATCAATATCAATGCTCATGATGTTCTCCTTAATCGGCAAAACGTTGCGCGACGGCGTAGTTAAATATCGGGCCGTCGGTGCAGACATACACTTCGCCCATACGGCAGTGGCCGCACTTCCCGACGGAGCAGGCCATCCGGCGTTCGTAGTCCACCCAGATTTGCTCCGGCTTGAGCCCTTTTTGCAGCAGCATTTTTACGGTAAAGGTAATCATTATTGGCGGCCCAACGACGATGGCCTGCATGGTGTCGATATCGCTAAGCGTCATGTCGGCAAGCCGATCGGTCACCCGGCCAATCTGGTAACGGTCATCAGCCTCGCCTTCATCCAGCGTGAGCACCAGATTATGTTTGCCGCGCCACGTCGCCATTTCTTCTTTGTACAGCACGCAATCGCGATTTTTATAGCCGAGAATCATATCCAGTTGACCAATTTCCTGGGGATTCTCAACGAAATAGCGCATTAAGCCTTTCACCGGCGCGACGCCCGTGCCGCCTGCGACAACCAGTAAGGGTTTATGGCGCAGCGTATCGACCGGATAGCCATTGCCATAGCAGCCGCGTAGCCACACGTTGTCGCCTTCTTTCAGCGTAAAGAGGGCGCTGGTCACTTTTCCGACATTACGAATCAGCAGATCTATCCAGCCGTCGCCATAGTCGGAAACGGAGATGGGCGCTTCGCCGACGCGCGGCAGCGACACCTCAACAAATTGCCCCCAGTGCGCGGGAAAATCGACGGCCACGCGGAAATTCCACTCCAGCAGCGTGTGGCGAGTAATACTGAGGATGCGGTACGCCGCAGGCAGCAAACTGTGCTGCGGTTTATCATGACAGGAACAATGTGACATGCGTTATGCCTCCTCTGCCAGCGCCTGCCGAACGGCAGCGGTCATTTTGTTGATAATCAAAGAAAATTTGATGTATTGCGGGCAGCGATCGTCGCAGCGGCCGCAGCCGACGCACATATGTTCAATGCCGTTGCGCGCTTTGTAGTCATTGACCTTATGCAGGGCGCGGTAGCGCAGACGCTCGCCGGGTTTTTCGCGAAAACCATGACCGCCGGCCATGTCGCTAAAGCCCGGCACCATGCAGCTTGCCCACTGGCGACGGCGTTCGCCGCGCTGCGGATTTTCATCATAGGCGACGTCAAAGACGCTATAGCAGGTACAGGTTGGGCACCCGGTAGTGCAGCGGCCACAACTGATGCAGCGGCTGTCGTAGGCATCCCATAGCGGATGGCGGGTGAGAATGTCGCGAATTTTTTGCGGATCGCGGCAAACGCTGTCCGGCGTGACGACGGTTTCCCGGTTTTCGCTGACGAAAGAGGGGGTATAGTCAGCCTCCTGCCCCAGCCCTTGTATCGCCGCCTCGATAAAGGGATCGCGGATGCTGACAAGCGCGCCTTCATCGCTAAAACGCATAGCGGCGCTATAACAGTCAGTTTTATTAGTACCCATTGAGACGCAGAAACAATTTTCGAAGCTTTCTTCACACTCAATAAGGACGAAACGAATATGCTCTCGTAGCAGTTGATAACTGTAATCGGAATTATTCCCATTTGATAAATACATATAATCCAGCCGCGACATGGCGTTAATGTCGCAGGCGCGGGCAAAGACGATTATCGGGGAGGTGTCTGTCTCGGCAATTTGAATGGTGTCTTTATCGAAATAAAAGAGCGTTTCGGTGATAGGGGCAATAATGGTATTCGGCGACATGTGCGATTTCTCGTGCCAGATGAGATCGCGCCAGCCGCTAATTCGTTGATAAATAATGTTGTCAGTGTCGGAAAAACGTCCGCCGCGAAACTCTGCGGACGGGGCAAACACGCGCCATTTTTTGTTTAATCGCTGGATAAGCAAACTAAACTCGTCAGGCGTAATTTTGATAGCCATCACATACTCCACAGTAATATTCAGGAAAAACAAATGAAAATAAATTGTTATAAAAATCAGTTGAATATTACTGTTACGCTAGCGCTAATCCACCGCCTTCGCTAACGGGAAAAAATGGTTTTTACTATCGGTATAATAAATATATTCTTAGTCATAAAATATGCATATATACAGCGTCGCGCTATTTAGCGGATAGCGCGGTCTGAATAAAATTAATCATTGCATCGCGGTAAAGGTTTTCATAACGCCCGGAAAGAGCATCAATGTGATCGCCGCCAGGAATGAAGATTTTTTGTTTGGGCTCTTGGGCGAGGGCATACAATTTCTCACTGTCCTGCCAGGGAATAACATGGTCTGCCGTGCCATGAAGAATCAATACCGGAATGGGGCTGACGCTGGCGATATTGCGATCCGCGCTATAGCGGTCATCAAGCAAATAGCCGCTGCCCGGGATCATCTGGTTGGCGATGGAGGAATAGGATAAAAACGTTGAGTCGAGGATAATCGCACGTATGCCCGCCTGGTCGGCGTAGCGCATATTTGCGCAGCCTACGCAGTGGCCTACGGCGGCCAGTACATTATTACCGCCCAGGCTCTGCCCCAGCAGTACCAGGCGCTCGGGGTTAACGTCGGCGCGATGCCGCACATAATCTATCGCGCTTTTCGTATCGTCCAGTAGCCCTTCTTGTGATGGGGTACCCTCAGATTCGCCAAAACCACGGTAATCAAACATAAACAGGTTTACGTTGCGTTCTGGCAGCCAACTGACTAACGGCCAGTGCGCCGACATATTTCCGGCGTTGCCATGGACATGAATCACCGTCGCGACGGCGTTTTCCGGCCTGCCGAAAGCAGTGGGAATAAACCAGCCGTGCAGATGCGTGCCATCTTTGGCGGTAAAGGTAATGGATTCAGCTTCGGCAGGGGTTGGCCCATAGACTTTATTGTCCGGGTAATAAAAGGCATTGATCGCTACGCGGGGTAGCAGATAAATACAGACCACAATGATAAACAGAATAAAAAGGGATTTGACGATGCGTCGGGTATGTTGAAGGGTCATGTTCGCTTCCTTGCCGCTTTATGCCAATAGCGGAGCAGGGAGCGATCGTACAAAAACATGCTGGCAAGTAAAGCAATCAGGTTGTGTTTAGGAAAAACGCCTGAAAAGGCACGGCGGATGAGTGGCCCCATCCGCCGAAGAGACTTAGCGCTTCAGCGCATCGCTCAGTTCGTCGCGCATATTCGCCAGCATGGCTTTAACGACGCGCGGATTCCCCGCCACGATATTACCGGTCATCATGTAGTTATGACCGCCGGTGAAATCGCTGACGATACCGCCCGCTTCACGAACCAGCAGTTCGCCCGCGGCGAAATCCCACGGACGAAGGCCAATTTCAAAGAAACCATCGACACGACCTGCAGCCACATAGGCCAGATCCAGCGCGGCGGAACCGGTGCGGCGGAAATCGGCGCATTCGGTGAACAGCTTGCCGATAATATTAATGTAGGTGGTCGCGTATTGTTTGGCTTTGAACGGGAAGCCGGTAGCGAGAATAGTGCCGTCCAGATCGCGCGCGGTACTGCCGCGCAGACGATAGCCGTTCAGTTGCGCGCCCTGACCGCGGGTGGCGGTGAACAGTTCGTTACGCATCGGATCGTAAACGACAGCCACTTCAGTACGGCCTTTAATGCGTACAGCAATGGAAACAGAGAAGTGTGGCAGACGTTTGATGAAGTTGGTGGTGCCATCCAGCGGATCGATAACCCATTGAACATCCTGATCTGTGCCAACGAGCTCACCGCTTTCTTCGGTGATAATAGTGTGTTGCGGGTAAGATTTGCGAATGGTGTCGATAATCACCGCTTCAGCGGCCTTATCTACGTTGGTCACAAAATCGTTACTGCCTTTTTGGCTCGCTTCTACAGCGTCCGGAGTTTCATAGTTTTTGGCAATTACATTACCCGCCTTGCGCGCTGCGCGCACGGCGATGGTCAGCATCGGATGCATCGGTCTCTCTCACTGGATGTTAAAGAACGGGAAAACGGCGCAGAGTATAGCAGCGAGATCGGAATCTGTCTTGGTTTTATGGTAAGATGTCAGAATAATCTTTAGCTGAAGAAAGACAATGCTGCAAAACATTCGAATTGTGCTGGTGGAAACCTCCCACACCGGCAATATGGGCTCTGTGGCTCGCGCTATGAAAACCATGGGCTTAACTAACCTGTGGCTGGTAAACCCGTTGGTGAAACCGGACTCCCAGGCCATCGCTCTGGCGGCAGGCGCCAGCGATGTGATCGGTAATGCGCAGATCGTCGATACGCTGGACGAAGCGTTGGCTGGCTGTAGCCTGGTGGTCGGCACCAGCGCCCGTTCCCGCACTCTGCCGTGGCCGATGCTTGATCCGCGCGAGTGCGGCTTAAAAAGCGTGGCGGAAGCGGCAAATACGCCGGTTGCGCTGGTTTTTGGTCGTGAGCGTGTTGGGCTGACTAACGATGAGTTGCAAAAATGCCATTATCACGTCGCGATTGCCGCTAACCCGGAGTACAGCTCGTTGAATCTGGCGATGGCGGTACAGGTCATCGCGTATGAAGTCCGTATGGCCTGGCTGGCGACGCAGGAAAACGGCGACGCGGCAGATCATGAAGAGACGCCGTATCCGCTGGTGGACGATCTTGAACGTTTCTACGGCCATCTGGAGCAGACGTTGCTCTCCACTGGCTTTATTCGCGAAAACCATCCGGGGCAGGTGATGAATAAATTGCGCCGTCTGTTTACCCGCGCCCGCCCGGAAAGCCAGGAGTTGAATATTCTGCGTGGGATTCTGGCGTCTATTGAGCAGCAGAATAAAGGCAAGTAACCGCGTCAATACCGCACGGAACGCTAAATACCTGACTAATTTACTCAAGTAAATAGTTGACCAAATTACTCGGGAATGTCAGACTTGTCCCTGCTATGCAATACCCCCATTTTACAATAAAAAACCCCGGGCAGGGGCGAGTTTGAGGTTAAGTAAGACATGAGACTGACATCTAAAGGGCGTTATGCCGTGACCGCAATGTTAGACGTTGCGCTCAACTCCGAAGCGGGCCCGGTACCGTTGGCTGATATTTCTGAACGTCAGGGGATTTCCCTTTCTTATCTGGAACAGCTATTTTCCCGTTTACGTAAAAACGGTCTGGTTTCCAGCGTACGCGGGCCGGGCGGCGGTTATCTGCTGGGTAAAGATGCTGGCAGTATCGCGGTCGGCGAAGTGATCAGCGCGGTTGATGAATCCGTTGACGCGACCCGTTGCCAGGGCAAAGGCGGCTGCCAGGGCGGCGATAAATGCCTGACCCATGCGCTGTGGCGTGATTTAAGCGATCGTCTGACCGGTTTTCTCAACAATATTACTTTAGGCGAGCTGGTGAATAACCAGGAAGTTCTGGATGTGTCTGGTCGCCAGCACACGCATGACGCGCCGCGCGCCAGCGGTCGTGCGAAGGACGCTATCGACGTTAAATTACGCGCTTAATTAAAATATTACGCCATCTCTTCTGGCGGCCTCATGCGGTGAATGCCGCGGTCGTCTGAAGGATGAAGCGTAAAAAAGAATTCAGAATCAGGCCGGGACGCGGACGTCCCGTCAACACGGTCGTACATCCAGCCGGTTGCCTGATTCCTTGCATTGAGTGATGTACGGAGTTTAAGAGCAATGAAATTACCGATTTATCTCGACTACTCCGCAACCACGCCGGTGGACCCGCGTGTTGCCGAGAAAATGATGCAGTTTCTGACCCTGGACGGAACCTTTGGGAACCCGGCGTCTCGTTCACACCGTTTCGGCTGGCAGGCTGAAGAAGCCGTCGATATCGCCCGCAACCAGATTGCTGAACTGGTCGGCGCTGACCCGCGTGAAATCGTCTTTACCTCAGGGGCGACGGAGTCCGATAACCTGGCGATTAAAGGCGCTGCCAACTTTTATCAGAAAAAAGGCAAGCACATCATCACCAGCAAGACCGAGCACAAAGCGGTGCTGGACACCTGCCGTCAGCTTGAGCGCGAAGGGTTTGAAGTGACCTACCTGGCGCCGCAGCGCAACGGCATCATCGATCTCAACGAGCTCGAAGCAGCGATGCGTGACGACACCATTCTGGTTTCCATCATGCACGTGAACAACGAAATCGGCGTGGTGCAGGATATCGCAACCATCGGCGAAATGTGCCGCGCGCGCGGTATCATCTACCACGTTGATGCCACCCAGAGCGTGGGCAAACTGCCTATCGATCTGAGCCAACTGAAAGTGGATCTGATGTCCTTCTCCGGTCATAAAATTTATGGTCCGAAAGGCATTGGCGCGCTGTATGTGCGTCGTAAGCCGCGTATTCGCATTGAAGCGCAGATGCATGGCGGCGGGCACGAACGCGGTATGCGCTCTGGTACTCTGCCTGTCCACCAGATCGTCGGCATGGGCGAAGCTTACCGTATCGCGAAAGAAGAGATGGAGACCGAAATGGCCCGTCTGCGCGGTCTGCGTAACCGTCTGTGGAACGGCATCAAAGATATTGAAGAAGTTTACCTGAACGGCGACCTTGAGCAGGGCGCGCCAAACATTCTCAACGTGAGCTTTAACTACGTTGAAGGCGAGTCGCTGATCATGGCGCTGAAAGACCTGGCGGTCTCTTCCGGTTCCGCCTGCACCTCCGCCAGTCTGGAACCGTCCTACGTGCTGCGCGCGTTGGGCATGAATGACGAACTGGCGCATAGCTCTATCCGTTTCTCTTTAGGTCGTTTTACCACTGAAGAAGAGATCGACTACACCATTGATCTGGTTCGTAAATCCATTGGCCGTCTGCGTGACCTTTCTCCACTGTGGGAAATGTACAAGCAGGGTGTGGATCTGAACAGCATCGAATGGGCACATCATTAATCGGTATCGGAATCAGGAGAATTTATAATGGCTTACAGCGAAAAAGTAATCGATCACTATGAGAACCCGCGTAACGTAGGGTCGTTTGACAACAACGACGATAACGTGGGAAGCGGCATGGTTGGCGCGCCGGCCTGCGGTGACGTCATGAAGTTGCAGATTAAAGTTAACGATGAAGGTATCATTGAAGACGCGCGCTTCAAGACTTATGGCTGCGGTTCCGCTATCGCCTCCAGTTCTCTGGTAACGGAGTGGGTGAAAGGGAAATCCCTGGACGAAGCGCAGGCGATTAAAAACACCGACATTGCAGACGAACTGGAACTGCCGCCGGTGAAAATTCACTGCTCTATTCTGGCGGAAGACGCGATTAAAGCCGCTATTGCGGATTACAAAAGCAAACGCGAAGCGAAATAAAATAGAACGTTAACATTGAGGTTTTGTTATGTCGATTACACTTAGCGACAGTGCAGCAGCGCGAGTTAATACCTTCCTGGCCAACCGTGGTAAAGGGTTTGGTCTGCGTCTGGGCGTGAGAACCTCCGGCTGCTCAGGTATGGCTTATGTACTGGAATTTGTTGACGAGCCAACGGCGGAAGACACCGTGTTTGAAGACAAAGGCGTTAAGGTAGTGGTTGACGGCAAGAGCCTGCAATTTCTGGACGGTACACAGCTGGACTTCGTAAAAGAAGGTCTGAACGAAGGGTTTAAATTCTCCAACCCGAATGTGAAAGATGAGTGTGGTTGCGGCGAAAGCTTCCACGTGTAACCGTGTTCCGCTGTTATACCGAGCATTCGTGCTGCAGAAAAGCGGCAAGCGAGTGAATCCCCAGGCGCTTACTTGAGTAAATGACTGGGGGAACCCGCGCAGACAACGCATCTGCGGCGCGAAGTAAGAAGGTATAACCCCACCGTGGTCGCCTGCGTGTGGGGTTTGTTCTGACAGGCTATCCCTGAGAATGTTATGGATTACTTCACCCTCTTTGGCTTACCAGCCCGTTATCAGATTGACACCCAGGCGCTGAGCCTTCGTTTTCAGGATCTGCAACGCCAGTATCACCCTGACAAATTTGCCAACGGCACCCAGGCGCAGCAGCTTGCCGCCGTCCAGCAATCCGCCACGATCAACCAGGCCTGGCAAACGCTGCGTCACCCTTTGACGCGCGCGGAGTATCTGCTTTCCTTACACGGGTTCGATCTGGCCAGCGAGCAGCATACGGTACGCGACACCGCGTTTCTGATGGAACAACTCACGCTTCGCGAAGAGCTGGACGATATCGAACAATCAAAAGACGACGTGCGGCTGGAAAGCTTCATCAAACGCGTACAAAAGATGTTTGATGCTCGCCTTCAGCAAATGGTGGAACAGTTGGACAACGCCGCGTGGGACGCGGCGGCGGATACGGTGCGCAAACTGCGGTTTCTCGATAAACTGCGAAGCAGCGCAGAACAACTCGAAGAAAAGCTGCTCGATTTTTAACTGGAATCTAACATGGCCTTATTACAAATTAGTGAGCCTGGTCTGAGCGCCGCGCCGCATCAGCGTCGTCTGGCGGCGGGCATCGACTTAGGCACTACCAACTCTCTGGTTGCGACGGTTCGCAGCGGCCAGGCGGAAACTCTGCCTGACCACGAAGGGCGCCACCTGTTGCCTTCAGTGGTTCACTATCAGCAGCAGGGCCATACGGTCGGTTACGCTGCGCGTGACAATGCCGCGCAGGATACGGCCAACACTATCAGCTCTGTGAAACGCATGATGGGACGCTCGCTGGCGGATATCCAGGCGCGCTATCCGCATCTGCCTTACCGGTTTAAGGCAAGCGTTAATGGGCTGCCGATGATTGACACGGCGGCTGGATTGCTCAATCCGGTACGCGTATCGGCTGATATTCTCAAAGCGCTGGCCGCACGGGCTAGCGAATCGCTCTCCGGCGAGCTGGATGGCGTGGTGATTACCGTTCCCGCCTATTTCGATGATGCCCAACGTCAGGGGACGAAAGACGCCGCGCGGCTGGCAGGCCTGCATGTACTGCGCCTGCTCAACGAACCGACGGCGGCGGCGATTGCCTACGGTCTGGACTCAGGCAAGGAAGGCGTTATCGCTGTTTACGATCTCGGCGGCGGTACCTTCGATATCTCTATCTTACGCCTGAGCCGCGGGGTGTTTGAAGTGCTGGCGACGGGCGGTGATTCTGCGCTCGGCGGCGACGACTTTGACCATCTGCTGGCGGACTATATTCGCGAGCAGGCGGGAATTGCCGATCGTAGCGACAATCGCGTTCAGCGTGAACTGCTGGATGCCGCGATTGCGGCGAAAATCGCCTTAAGCGATGCCGATACCGTTCGCGTTAACGTTGCGGGCTGGCAGGGGGAGATCACTCGCGAGCAGTTTAACGATCTCATTTCCGCGCTGGTTAAGCGCACGCTATTGGCCTGCCGTCGCGCATTGAAAGATGCCGGCGTTGATCCCCAGGACGTTCTGGAAGTGGTCATGGTCGGCGGTTCGACCCGTGTACCGCTGGTGCGTGAGCGAGTAGGCGAATTTTTTGGCCGCACGCCGTTAACCGCTATCGACCCGGATAAAGTGGTCGCTATCGGCGCAGCGATTCAGGCCGATATTCTGGTCGGCAACAAGCCGGACAGCGAAATGCTGCTGTTGGACGTGATTCCACTCTCTCTTGGGCTGGAAACGATGGGCGGCCTGGTGGAAAAAGTCATTCCGCGCAACACCACTATCCCGGTGGCGCGCGCGCAGGATTTCACCACCTTCAAAGACGGTCAGACCGCGATGTCTATCCATGTGATGCAGGGCGAACGCGAACTGGTGCAGGACTGCCGTTCGCTGGCGCGCTTTGCGCTGCGCGGGATTCCGCCGCTGCCGGCGGGCGGGGCGCATATTCGCGTGACCTTCCAGGTAGACGCTGATGGCCTGTTGAGCGTCACCGCAATGGAAAAATCCACCGGCGTCGAGGCCTCCATTCAGGTCAAACCTTCCTATGGCCTGACCGATAGCGAAATCGCCTCGATGATCAAGGATTCCATGAGTTTTGCCGAGCAGGACGTGAAAGCGCGTATGCTGGCGGAGCAAAAAGTCGAAGCCGCGCGCGTGCTGGAAAGTTTGACCGGCGCGCTAACTGCCGACGCCGCGCTGTTAAGCGCCGCAGAACGTCAATGCATTGATGATGCCGCCGCACATTTAAGCGCGGTCGCACAAGGCGATGATGTTGACGCCATAGAACAAGCCATTAAAAACGTAGATAAACAAACCCAGGAATTTGCCGCTCGCCGCATGGACCAGTCG
Source organism: Salmonella sp. 741265073_HBA (assembly GCF_046569105.1). NCBI lineage: Bacteria > Pseudomonadati > Pseudomonadota > Gammaproteobacteria > Enterobacterales > Enterobacteriaceae > Salmonella > Salmonella sp. 741265073_HBA. Next base: position 50,785 of record NZ_JBKFRY010000009.1, read on the forward strand.
GTTCGTCGCGCGTTGAAAGGCCATTCCGTAGACGAGGTTTAACATGCCGAAGATTGTTATTCTGCCTCATCAGGATCTTTGTCCGGATGGCGCAGTTCTGGAAGCTGAGACCGGTGAAACCATTCTTGACGTTGCGCTGCGCAACGGCATCGAGATTGAACACGCCTGTGAGAAATCGTGCGCCTGCACCACCTGTCACTGTATTGTACGTGAAGGCTTCGACTCCTTGCCGGAAAGTTCGGAAGAAGAAGACGATATGCTGGATAAAGCGTGGGGGCTGGAGCCGGAAAGTCGACTGAGCTGCCAGGCCCGCGTTACCGACGACGATCTGGTTATCGAAATTCCACGTTACACAATCAACCATGCGCGTGAGCATTAACAGAGGGTAGTATGGGACTCAAGTGGACCGATAGCCGCGAGATCGGCGAAGCGTTATACGACGCATATCCTGATGTCGATCCTAAAACCGTTCGTTTCACCGATCTGCATCAGTGGATCTGCGAACTGGACGATTTTGACGACGACCCTAACGCATCCAATGAAAAAATTCTGGAGGCGATTCTGCTAGTCTGGTTGGATGAAGCAGAGTAAGTCAAATAACGGGCTGCCCTACGGCGGCCCGTTTGCTAATAAGGAAAATAACAATGACAGAAGCCATGAAAATTACGCTTTCCACGCAGCCTGCCGATGCGCGCTGGGGCGATAAAGCCACTTACAGTATTAATAACGACGGTATTACCTTGCATCTTAACGGTAAAGACGATCTGGGGTTGATCCAGCGTGCGGCGCGTAAAATCGACGGCCTGGGAATAAAACAGGTCGCGCTGACAGGCGAAGGATGGGATACCGAGCGTTGTTGGGCATTCTGGGCGGGTTACAAAGGACCAAAAGGCGTCCGTACCGTAGTGTGGCCGGATTTAGACGATGCCCAACGTCAGGAGCTGGATAACCGCCTGACCATTATTGACTGGGTGCGCGACACCATTAATGCTCCGGCGGAAGAGCTTGGGCCGGAGCAACTGGCGCAGCGCGCGGTGGATCTGCTGTGCAGCGTCGCGTGCGATAGCGTCACTTACCGTATCACCAAAGGCGAAGATCTGCGCGAGCAGAACTATATGGGGCTGCATACCGTAGGCCGTGGTTCTGAGCGTCCGCCGGTGCTGCTGGCGCTGGATTACAACCCGACGGGAGACAAAGATGCGCCGGTTTATGCCTGCCTGGTCGGTAAAGGTATTACCTTTGACTCCGGCGGCTACAGTATCAAGCAAAGCGCTTTTATGGACTCAATGAAATCCGATATGGGCGGCGCGGCGACAGTAACGGGCGCACTGGCGTTCGCCATTACCCGTGGGCTGAATAAACGCGTAAAACTGTTCCTGTGCTGCGCCGATAATCTGATCAGCGGCAATGCGTTTAAACTGGGCGATATTATTCGCTACCGTAATGGCAAGAATGTCGAAGTCATGAATACCGATGCGGAAGGGCGACTGGTACTGGCGGATGGCCTGATTGACGCCAGCGCGCAACACCCGCAGCTAATCATTGATATGGCGACGTTAACCGGCGCGGCGAAAACGGCGCTGGGTAACGACTACCATGCGCTATTCAGTTTTGACGATACGCTGGCGGGGCGCTTGCTAACCAGCGCGGCGCAAGAGAATGAACCGTTCTGGCGTCTGCCGCTGGCGGAGTTCCACCGTAACCAGCTGCCGTCTAACTTTGCGGAACTGAACAACACCGGCAGCGCGGCGTATCCCGCTGGGGCAAGCACCGCCGCGGGTTTTCTGTCGCACTTTGTTGAAAATTACCGCGAAGGCTGGCTGCACATTGACTGTTCCGCCACTTATCGCAAAGCGCCGGTTGAGCAGTGGGCTGCCGGGGCAACCGGTCTGGGTGTGCGCACCATCGCGAATCTGCTGACCGCCTGAACGGTGTTTTTGTAGGCCGGGTAAGCGAAGCGCCACCCGGCATTTTGCCTGATGGCGACGCCGTGCGTCTTATCTGGCCTACAACCCATATACATAATTTGTGATTCCTATGTCCGAAACTAAAAATGAATTAGAAATCTTGCTGGAGAAAGCGGCGACTGAGCCCGCGCATCGTCCGGCATTTTTCCGTACCTTACTGGAGTCCACCGTCTGGGTGCCGGGCAGCGCTGCCGAAGGCGAGGCGATTGTGGAAGACAGCGCTCTGGATTTGCAGCACTGGGAAAAAGAAGACGGCACGACCGTCATTCCCTTCTTTACTTCTCTGGAGGCGCTGCAGCAGGCCGTGGAAGACGAACAGGCATTTGTGGTGATGCCGGCGCGCGCGCTGTTTGAAATGACGCTTGGCGAAACGTTATTCCTCAACGCTAAATTGCCGACCGGCAAAGAGTTTATGCCGCGTGAAATCAGCCTGCTTCTCGCTGAGGAAGGCAGTCCGTTAAGTACGCAGGAAGTGCTGGAAGGCGGCGAGTCGCTTATTTTATCCGAAGTGGCCGAGCCGCCGTCGCAGATGATTGATTCCCTCACTACGCTGTTTAAAACCATCAAACCGGTGAAACGCGCATTTCTCTGCGCGATTAAAGAACATGCGGACGCCCAACCCAATCTGCTGATTGGCATTGAGGCTGACGGCGACATTGAAGAGATCATTCATGCGGCGGGCAATGTGGCGACCGACACGTTACCGGGTGACGAACCGATCGATATTTGTCAGGTGAGGAAGGGCGAGCAGGGTATCAGCCACTTTATCACCGAGCATATCGCGCCGTTCTACGAGCGCCGCTGGGGCGGGTTCCTGCGCGATTTTAAACAGAACCGCATCATCTGAAGAAAAGAAAGCCGCCCAACAGGGCGGCCTCCTGGCTTACCTGCTCTGGACGTTGAGCGTTACGGGAACAGAGCTACCTGGGTGGCTTCTGTCTGCGTGAAGACACAACGTGCCAGAAACAAGAAGCACGACACAAAAGCATCGTACCTTCATGTTGCGGTCCTTGCGAAGACCGCATCACGGCAGCACCGCTGACGATAATGCCGTGATAGCAGGCACTGTGGTGTGCCTGTGCTTACGGCCATGGAACATCCTCTCCTGAAGCCAGCGCCCGTTTGCGAGACGGCGGAGGGGGCCGGGAAAGATAATACCTCAAATGCTGAATAGTTTCGTCGTGAATTAACTTGACTTTGCTCTCCTTAAAAGGGAGTATTTACCTACTGTGGTGTGCCTGCGTTGCTATGGCAACAAAGCCTGCTGGAAAGGCCGCGAACCGGACCAGCACAAAAAAACCGCTCAATTGAGCGGTTTTTTTGTGGCCTGCTTAAACAGAATTTATGTAGATTCGTTTTAAATCAGCCTGAACGGTAGGCCGGATAAGCGTGAGCGCCACCCGACATCATGGCGATTAATCGCCGAGCGCGTCCAGTTTTGCCCAAAGTTCCTCATGATAATTCTCCAGGTCAAGTAAAGCGGCATCGCGTTGTTCATTCATTTTTTGCTGTGCCTTCCATTGCGGAAGATGTAAATCCTCTTTGGTAAAGCCAATGTCTTTAGCGCGCGAAAGAATATTATAGAGATATTCCACCAGGGAAGACTCCGCCAGCCAGAATTCATTTCGTTCCATGCGGGCAATAGGGTATTCGCCGTTGGCATCCCGTTCTGTGATATAGATAAAAATGGCCTGATCGCCGACATGATCGATACGAATTAATGCCGGAAGACGGGGATCGTTACTCCAGACAGGCATCAGATCTTCAATATCAATACCTGAGCCATCCATGCCAACGCCGTAATACGCCTCTTCATCAGGGGAGTAAGAATGAATTACTCCCTCTTTATCAATAGATCTTTGTAATGTTTCAATCACAGGCATATTATAATTGCTAAGTAGATCGCGGTCGTAGGCCAGTAGCGCCTTCAGGCTTTCAGGTAACTCAGTGGTTTCCGTATTTTGCGGATCGCGATACTTACGCACCCGCAGACGACTTATTTCCTCGGCAGGCATAGGATTAGGTACCTTATTGCGGTTAACCTTTTTAACCAACTCAATTAAATTAGCGAGTGAAATATTCATTTTCCATCCTTAAAAAATTATATTTACAGGAGTTATTCCCGGTGAAAACCAAAACAGCGGTGATGATACTCCTTATACCCGGCGTAAAGTATTTACCGATAAAAAATAGGATTTTATTAAGAGAAAATAATGCCCGTTTGCAGGACAGCGGAAAAGAGCTGAATAAAAGCAATGTCTGTAGATCGTTTTACATCAGCCTGAACGGTAGGCCGGATAAGCGTGAGCGCCATCCGGCATGGCAGATATTAAGCGGGTTCAACCGGTAAATCGGTACGCGCGCCCCATTCGCTCCACGCGCCGTCGTAAAGCGTGACGTCAGGCACATCCAGCGTGGCGAGCGCCAGCACCACGACCGCGGCCGTCACGCCGGAACCGCAACTGGCGATAATCGGTCTGTCGAAACTCACGCCGTGGCTGAAAAAAACCTCATTCAGTTCGTCAGTGGTCTTTAATTCGCCCTCATACACCAGTTCCGTCCACGGGACGTTTAGCGCGCCAGGAATGTGTCCGCGCCTCAGTCCCGGACGCGGTTCATCAGCCTGAGCGTTAAAACGCGTCGCCGGACGCGCGTCAACAATTTGCGCGGTTTTTTCATGGCTTGCCAGCAATACGTCGGTGAGACGCACCATGGCTTGCGGCGCGAATTTGGCCTCAAACTCGCCTCCTTCATGCGCTTCCTCGCCTTCGCGCAATAGCCATTCGTCACGCTGCCAGCCCGCCAGTCCGCCCGCCAGAATGGACACTTTCTCGGCACCGAACGTGCGCAGCATCCACCATGCCCGCGGAGCGGAGAACAGATTGCCTTCATCGTATATGACCAGGTGTTTATCCTGGCGAACACCCAGTTCACGCATGGCCACCGCAAACGCTTCCGGGCGCGGCATCATATGCGGCAGCGGCGATGCGCGATCGGAAAGCGCTTCAATATCAAAAAACAGCGCGCCGGGAATATGTCCGGCGCGATATTCGCCCGCCATATCACGATGTTCCTGTCCCGGCGGCGCCATACGGGCGTCAAGAATCTGTATTTCCGGATCATCAATATGTTCGGCAAGCCAGTCGGCGGCGACAAAAAAGGCGGTGGTCATGGGCATCTCCATTGTTACCTGATTATGGTCAAATTGTCGGACGTTTCCCGAAAAGGGACAAGTAGAAGAGGCTGTTTTGGCTGGCGAAACCACATTTCTGCGTAAAATTTTCGCATCATCACAGTAATACGGACTTACACAATAAAATTTCTCGCGCATAATATCTCATCAACCGTTGCTGACAGGCCGTTAAGGCCAGGGATGAAAGATGAAACATTTACGCGTGGTGGCCTGCATGATCATGCTGGCGCTGGCGGGGTGCGATAACAACGATAAAACCGCCCCGACGACTAAAAGCGAAGCGCCAGCCGTAGCGCAGCCATCGCCTGCGAAAGATCCGGCACAGCTACAAAAGCTGGCGCAGCAAAGCCAGGGCAAAGCGCTCACGCTATTAGACGCCTCCGAAGCGCAGCTTGACGGCGCGGCGACGCTGGTGCTGACGTTTTCAATTCCTTTAGATCCTGAACAGGATTTCTCCCGTGTGGTTCACGTGGTTGATAAGAAAAGCGGCAGCGTTGACGGCGCATGGGAGCTGGCGCCAAATTTAAAAGAGCTAAGGTTACGTCATCTGGAACCTGAGCGCGTGCTGGTGGTCACGGTTGATCCCGCCGTTAAGGCGCTGAATAACGCCACCTTCGGCAAGTCTTATGAAAAAACGATTACCACGCGTGATGTCCAGCCCAGCGTCGGCTTTGCCAGCCGGGGATCGCTGCTACCGGGGAAAATCGCGGAAGGACTGCCGGTCATGGCGCTTAACGTCAACCATGTTGATGTGAACTTTTTCCGCGTTAAGCCCGGATCGCTGGCGTCATTTGTCAGCCAGTGGGAGTACCGTAGTTCTCTCTCTAACTGGGAGTCCGACCATCTGCTGAAAATGGCGGATCTGGTTTATACCGGTCGTTTTGATCTTAATCCGGCGCGCAATACGCGTGAGAAACTGCTGCTGCCATTAAGCGATATTAAGCCGCTGCAACAGGCGGGCGTATATGTGGCGGTAATGAATCAGGCTGGACACTACAACTATAGTAATGCCGCTACGTTGTTTACCCTTAGCGATATCGGCGTGTCCGCGCACCGTTACCATAATCGTCTGGATATCTTTACGCAAAGCCTGGAAAACGGCGCGGCGCAGTCGGGAATTGAGATCGTTCTTCTGAATGATAAAGGTCAGACGCTGGCGCAGGCGACGAGCGACGCGCAGGGACATGTGCAACTGGAGGCTGATAAAGCGGCGGCGCTATTACTGGCGCGTAAAGAGGAGCAGACCACGCTGCTCGATCTCACGCTTCCGGCTCTGGATCTGTCGGAATTTAATGTCGCTGGCGCGCCCGGCTACAGCAAGCAGTTCTTTATGTTCGGCCCGCGCGATCTCTACCGACCGGGCGAAACGGTTATCCTCAACGGATTACTGCGCGATAGCGACGGTAAAACGTTGCCCGATCAACCCGTTAAGCTGGAAGTGGTAAAACCAGACGGACAGGTGATGCGTACCGTCGTCAGCCAGCCGGAAAACGGGCTATACCGTTTGAATTATCCGCTGGATATCAACGCGCCGACCGGCTTGTGGCATGTCCGCGCTAACACCGGCGATAATTTGCTGCGGAGTTGGGATTTCCACGTGGAAGACTTTATGCCGGAGCGGATGGCGCTCAACCTGACGGCGCAAAAAACACCGCTGGCGCCTGCGGATGAGGTGAAATTCTCCGTTGTCGGCTATTACTTGTATGGCGCGCCTGCTAACGGCAATACCCTGCAAGGGCAACTTTTCCTGCGTCCGCTGCGCGACGCTGTCGCGGCGTTGCCTGGCTTCCAGTTCGGCAATATTGCCGAAGAGAATCTTTCGCGCAGCCTGGACGAAGTTCAGCTTACGTTGGATAAAGGCGGACGTGGTGAAGTGAGTGCTGCCAGCCAGTGGCAAGAAGCGCATTCGCCGCTGCAGGTAATTCTACAGGCCAGCCTGCTGGAGTCTGGCGGTCGTCCGGTCACTCGTCGCGTAGAGCAGGCGATTTGGCCTGCCGATACGTTACCGGGAATTCGTCCACAGTTCGCCGCCAAAGCGGTATACGACTACCGTACGGATACCACCGTTAATCAACCGATTGTCGACGAAGACAGCAACGCCGCATTCGATATTGTTTACGCCAACGCGCAGGGCGAGAAAAAAGCGGTGTCCGGTTTACAGGTGCGGCTCATCCGCGAGCGTCGCGACTATTACTGGAACTGGTCGGAAAGCGAAGGCTGGCAGTCGCAGTTTGATCAAAAAGATCTGGTGGAGGGCGAGCAGACGCTGGATCTGAACGCGGATGAAACCGGAAAAGTCAGCTTCCCGGTGGAATGGGGCGCGTACCGTCTGGAGGTCAAAGCGCCGAATGAGACGGTCAGCAGCGTTCGTTTCTGGGCCGGCTATAGCTGGCAGGATAACAGCGACGGTAGCGGCGCGGCGCGTCCGGATCGCGTCACCCTCAAACTGGATAAAGCGAATTATCGTCCAGGCGATACCATGAAATTGCATATTGCCGCGCCGGTCGCCGGTAAAGGTTATGCGATGGTGGAGTCCAGCGACGGTCCGCTGTGGTGGCAGGCGATCGATGTGCCGGCACAAGGTCTGGAGCTCACGATTCCAGTGGATAAAACCTGGAATCGCCACGATCTCTATCTCAGTACGCTGGTGGTGCGTCCTGGCGATAAATCTCGTTCCGCGACGCCAAAACGCGCCGTGGGGTTACTACACCTACCGCTGGGGGATGAAAACCGCCGCCTCGATCTGGCGCTCGAAAGCCCGGCTAAAATGCGCCCAAATCAGCCGCTCACCGTCAGGGTGAAAGCCAGCGTTAAACACGGCGAAATGCCAAAACAGATCAACGTGCTGGTCTCCGCGGTCGATAGCGGCGTATTGAACATCACCGATTACGCGACGCCGGACCCGTGGCAGGCGTTCTTCGGTCAAAAACGCTACGGTGCGGATATCTACGATATTTACGGCCAGGTCATTGAAGGGCAGGGGCGGCTGGCGGCGTTGCGTTTTGGCGGCGATGGCGACGACCTTAAGCGCGGCGGAAAACCGCCGGTAAACCATGTCAATATCATCGCGCAGCAGGCGCAGCCGATCACGCTCAATGAGCAGGGCGAAGGGGTCGTAACGCTGCCGATTGGCGACTTTAACGGCGAACTGCGGGTTATGGCGCAGGCATGGACAGCGGACGATTTTGGTCGCGGCGAAAGCAAAGTCGTTGTCGCCGCGCCAGTGATTGCCGAGCTGAATATGCCGCGTTTTCTGGCGGGAGGGGATGTTTCGCGACTGGTGCTGGACGTCACCAATCTGACCGACCGCCCGCAGACGCTGAATATTGCGCTCGCCGCCAGTGGGTTACTGGAACTGCTTAGCCAGCAGCCGCAACCGGTCAACCTGGCGCCGGGCGTGCGCACCACCTTATTCGTTCCGGTACGCGCGCTGGAAGGTTTGGGCGAAGGCGAAATCCAGGCGACCATTAGCGGTCTGAATCTGCCGGGAGAAACCCTCGGCGCGCAGCATAAGCAGTGGCAAATCGGCGTGCGTCCGGCCTGGCCAGCCCAAACGGTAAATAGCGGCATTGCGCTGGCGCCGGGAGAGAGCTGGCATGTACCAGGGCAGCATCTGGCAAACGTCTCGCCAGCCACGTTACAGGGACAACTGCTGTTAAGCGGAAAACCGCCGCTCAATCTGGCGCGCTACATTCGCGAGCTGAAAGCATATCCGTACGGGTGCCTGGAACAAACCGCCAGCGGGTTATTCCCGGCGCTGTATACTAATGCCGCTCAATTGCAGTCGCTCGGTATTACCGGCGATAGCGATGAAAAACGGCGCGCCGCGGTGGATATCGGCATCTCCCGCATACTACAGATGCAGCGTGATAACGGCGGTTTTGCGCTATGGGATGAAAATGGGGCGGAAGAGCCCTGGCTAACGGCCTACGCGATGGATTTCCTCATTCGCGCGGGCGAGCAGGGATATAGCGTCCCGCCGGAGGCCATTAACCGGGGCAATGAGCGACTGCTGCGCTATCTGCAGGATTCCGGCACGATGCTGATGCTGATTCGTTATAGCGATAATACCCAGGCCAGTACTTTTGCCGCTCAGGCTTACGCCGCGCTGGTACTGGCGCGTCAGCAGAAAGCGCCGCTCGGCGCGCTGCGCGAAATCTGGGAGCGCCGTAGTCAGGCGGCTTCAGGACTGCCGCTGATGCAATTGGGCATCGCGTTAAACACGATGGGTGATGCCAGACGCGGCGAAGAGGCCATTACGCTGGCGCTGAATACGCCGCGTCAGGACGAACGGCAATGGATAGCGGATTACGGCAGTTCTCTGCGCGATAACGCTCTGATGTTGTCGCTACTGGAAGAGAACAACCTCAGACCGGACGCGCAAAACGCGCTATTAAGCTCGCTTTCTGAGCAGGCCTTCGGTCAGCGCTGGCTCTCTACCCAGGAGAACAATGCCTTGTTCCTCGCCGCGCATTCGCGACAGGCCAGCGCGGGCGCCTGGCAGGCGCAGACCTCGTTAGAGGCGCAGCCGCTGTCGGGCGACAAGGCGCTGACCCGTAATCTGGATGCTGACCAGCTGGCCGCCCTTGAGGTGACGAACACCGGTAGCCAGCCGCTATGGTTGCGTCTGGATAGCAGCGGCTATCCCTCATCTGCGCCTGAGCCTGCCAGCAACGTTTTGCAGATTGAACGACAAATACTGGGGACCGATGGTCAGCGCAAATCGCTGTCCTCGTTGCGTAGCGGCGAACTGGTGCTGGTCTGGTTAACGGTAGTGGCCGATCGCAATGTGCCGGATGCGCTGGTGGTGGACCTGCTCCCGGCCGGGCTGGAGCTGGAAAACCAGAATCTGGCTGACAGCAGCGCCAGCCTGCCGGAGAGCGGTAGCGAAGTGCAAAATCTGCTTAATCAGATGCAGCAGGCGGATATTCAGTATATGGAATTCCGCGACGATCGGTTTGTGGCTGCCGTCGTTGTCAATGAGGGCCAGCCCGTGACGCTGGTCTACCTGGCGCGCGCGGTAACGCCGGGGACGTACCAGCTTGCGCAACCGCAGGTGGAATCGATGTACGCGCCTCAGTGGCGGGCAACCGGCGCGAGCGAGGGGCTGCTGATTGTGACGCCTTAAATGAACGGTTGGCGTGGTAAACGTGGCCGCTGGCTGTGGCTGGCGGGCGCGCCGCTTTTTATTTTCCTGGCGTTATGGGCGGCGGATAAACTCTGGCCGCTGCCGCTCAATGAGGTCCATCCTGCGCGGGTCGTGGTAGCCCATGACGGTACGCCGCTGTGGCGCTTTGCCGACGCCGGGGGGATCTGGCGTTATCCGGTGACGATAGAAGAGGTCTCTCCCCGTTACCTGGAGGCCTTAATCAATTACGAAGATCGCTGGTTCTGGCGGCACCCTGGCGTTAACCCTTTCTCCGTCGCGCGCGCGGCATGGCAGGATCTTACCGCCGGGCGCGTTATTTCCGGCGGCAGTACGCTGACTATGCAGGTGGCGAGACTGCTGGACCCGCATTCGCGCACGTTCGGCGGTAAAATCCGCCAGCTTTGGCGCGCCCTCCAGCTTGAATGGCATTTGTCCAAGCGCGATATCCTGACGCTGTACCTGAACCGCGCGCCGTTCGGCGGCACGCTACAGGGTATTGGCGCTGCAAGCTGGGCCTACTTCGGCAAGCCGCCCGCGCGCCTGAGCTACGCTGACGCGGCGCTGCTGGCCGTATTGCCGCAGGCGCCGAGCCGGTTACGCCCCGACCGCTGGCCTGCGAGAGCCGAAGCGGCACGAAATAAAGTGCTGGATCGGATGGCGGCGCAGGGCGTCTGGCCTGCCGAAACGGTACGCGAGTCGCGTGAAGAACCGGTCTGGCTGGCGCCGCGTCAAATGCCGCAACTGGCGCCGCTTTTTGCCCGAATGATGTTGAGTAAAAGCCAGAACGACAAAATTGTGACCACGCTGGACGCCGGGTTACAGCGGCAACTGGAAGATCTGGCGCGGGCATGGAAAGGGCGGTTGCCGGCACGCAGTTCGTTGGCGATGATCGTTGTCGATCATACCGATATGAGCGTGCGCGGCTGGGTCGGATCGGTAGACCTTAATGACGACAGTCGTTTTGGTCATGTCGACATGGTAACGTCGATCCGATCGCCGGGATCGGTACTCAAACCCTTTGTGTATGGTCTGGCGCTGGATGACGGCTTGATCCATCCCGCATCATTATTACAGGACGTTCCGCGCCGCACCGGAGATTACCGCCCGGGAAACTTCGACAGCGGATTTCACGGCCCGGTCAGCATGAGCGACGCGCTGGTACGCTCGCTGAATCTGCCTGCCGTTCAGGTGCTTGAGGCCTATGGGCCGAAACGATTTGCGGCAAAACTGCGTAACGTCGGCCTGCCGCTATATTTGCCTGCTGGCGCGGCGCCCAATCTTTCGCTGATTCTGGGCGGCGCGGGCGCGCGGCTTGACGAGATGGCGGCGGCATACAGCGCGTTCGCTCGTCATGGGAAAGCGGCGAAATTACGGTTACAGCCGGACGATCCGCTGTCGGAAAGACCATTAATGTCGCCGGGAGCGGCGTGGATCATTCGACGAATTATGGCGGATGAAGCGCAACCCTTACCGGATAACGCGCTGCCGCGCATTGTGCCGTTGGCGTGGAAAACCGGCACCAGCTACGGCTATCGCGATGCGTGGGCTATTGGCGTTAACGCGCGCTATATCATCGGCATCTGGACAGGCAGACCCGACGGCACGCCTGTGGTGGGGCAATTTGGTTTTGCCAGCGCGGTGCCATTGCTTAACCAGGTCAATAATTTGTTACTGGCGCATACGGGACGCCTACCGGAAGATCCGCGTCCGCAGACGGTAAGCCGCGGCGTCATTTGCTGGCCGGGCGGACAGACTCTGCCTGCCGGAGACAGCAACTGTCGCCGCCGACTGGCGACATGGCTGCTTGACGACAGCCAGCCGCCCACGCTGCTGTTACCTGAGCAGGAAGACATCAACGGTATTCGTTTCCCGGTCTGGCTGGATGATACGGGGCGGCGTGTCGCTCCCGACTGTCCGCAGGCGCGTGCGCATACGTTTATCGTCTGGCCGCGGCCGCTGGAGCCGTGGCTGCCGCCTGCGGAAAGACGTAGCGCCCGCTTGCCCGCGGCGTCCGCTTACTGTCCGCCGCTACAGGGCAATGATGCCGCGCCGTTAATGCTGTCAGGAGTGAGGGATGGCGCGGTGATCAGGCAATTGCCAGACCAGGAAAACGTCACGCTGCCCGTCTCGACTACCGGCGGTAAAGGGCGTCGCTGGTGGTTTTTAAATGGCGAACCTGTTAATGGCGAAAATAATCGTCTTTCTTTATTACTCAATATCGCTGGACGTTATCAACTTGTCGTAATGGATGAGTCCGGTCAGGTTGCAGCGGTTAATTTTGAATTAATACGTTAACAACTCTTCAGAATAAATTATGAATTTCATTTAATTTAAAGTTAATGAGAATTATTAATTCTCCGGAATTACCCTTAATGAGGGAGCTTGATAAATATCAAGAGATCTAACACTTAAAAACGCGAGAATGGGTTTTTATTTGACGAGTCGGATCATGAAAAATATAAAAAGCCAGGGAAATGGCGAACAGCCTGCTATTTCTCGCCGCCACTTTATCCAGGCCAGCTCCGCGCTTATTGCGTTACCGTTTGTCTCCTCGCCAGCTACCGCTCAGGCGCGCGCTGTGACGGCAACTGAAAACAGGCCTGCGGAAAAAGTCGTTCAGACATGCAGCACTTTTGACTGCGGGGGCAAATGCGATATTCGGGCGCATGTTAGTGACGGTATCGTGACGCGAATTTCAACGCGACCGGATAATGCGCTGGATGCGCAAATGCCGGTGATGCGTGCCTGTGTTCGTGGACGCGCATACCGTAAATTTGTTTATCATCCTGACAGACTTAAATATCCCATGAAGCGCGTAGGAAAACGCGGTGAAGGAAAATTCGAGCGAATTTCCTGGGATGAAGCGACAACCTTAATCGCCGATAATTTAAAATCGATTACTGAAAAATATGGCCCGGCTTCGCGCTATGTTCATGTTGGCACTGCCGTTTCCGGCGGCACCTTTTCCGGCGATAAAATGGCGCGTCGCCTGCTGAATCTGACCGGCGGCTATCTCGAAAGCTACCATTCTGTGAGTATGGGCAACACGGCGGCCGCGACGCCTTATACTTACGGCATTGCCGCCAGCGGCAGTTCGCTGGATACGCTTTTGGAGACCAAACTGGTGATTCTGTGGGGCCATAACCCGACGGAGACCATTTTTGGTCATACCAACTATTTCTTGCAGAAGATGAAGCAGAACGGTACGCGGTTTATCGTGGTCGATCCGCGCTATTCCGACACCGTTTCGTCGCTGGCGGATCAGTGGATCCCGCTACTGCCCACCACCGACAATGCGCTGATGGACGCGATGATGTACGTCATCATCAGCGAGAATCTGCACGATCGCGCATTTATTGCGCGCTACGCTATCGGTTTTGACGAAGACTCAATGCCGGAAGGCGTACCGGCTAACGAATCGCTGGTGGCATATCTGACCGGCGCCAAAGACGGTGTCGTTAAGTCCCCCGAGTGGGCGGAAAAGATCACCCATGTGCCGGCGCAAACCATTCGCCAGTTAGCGCGTGATTACGCGAATACCAAACCCGCCGCGTTGATTCAGGGGTGGGGACCACAGCGCCACAACTGCGGCGAGCGCACCGCGCGCGGCTCGACTCTACTGGCGACCATTACCGGTAATGTCGGCATCAAAGGCGGTTGGGCTGCGGGTTACGGCGGCTGCGCTAACCGTAAATTTGCCGCGGGTCCGGAGATGCCGGATAACCCGGTAAAAGCCAAAATTTCGGTGATGAACTGGGTACAGGCCGCAGACGACGCCAGCAAAGTGACGCCGGATATGGGGCTGAAAGATGCCGATAAGCTGGACAGTAACATCCGTATTCTGTTCTCGCTGGCCGGGAACTATCTGGCGAATCAGAACCCCGATCTGCACCAGGCGGTACGCGTACTGGAGGATGAATCAAAGATCCAGTTTATTGTCGCCAGCGATCTGTTTATGACGCCGAGCGCGAAATACGCTGATCTACTGCTGCCGGAAACCAGCTTTATGGAACGCTGGAACATCGGTGAAACCTGGGGCACGGCAAGCTACCTGATACTCTCTGAAAAACTGATCGAGCCTGAATTTGAGCGGCGCTCCGACTACGACTGGCTACGTGAGGTGGCGGCGAAATTAGGCATTGAGAATGAATTTAGCCAGGGGCGCGATGAGAAAGCGTGGATTGAACACATCTGGGAACAGACGCGCCTGGCGATGCCGGACGAAAATCTGCCGGATTTCGCCACGCTGCAAAAGACCCGTCAGTATCTGTTCAAAAGCGCGCCATTTATCGCCTTTGAAGACAATATTCGCGATCCGGAAAATCATCCGTTCCCGACGCCGTCAGGGAAAATAGAGATCTTCTCGAAGCGCCTGTACGACATGCAGCATCCGGAAATCCCGGCGTTATCGCACTACGTTCCTGCGCATGAAGGCCCGGAGGATGCGCTGGCGAAAGATTTTCCGCTCCAGTTAATTACGTGGAAAGGAAAAAACCGCGCCAACTCAACGCAATACGCTAACCCGTGGCTGATTGAAGTGCAGCAGCAGACATTGTGGATCAACCCGCAGGATGCGCAAAAGCGCGGCATTACGCATGGTGACATGGTGCGCATTCATAACTCACGCGGGATTTGCGAAATCCCGGCGGAAGTGACGCCGCGCATTATTCCCGGCGTTGTCGCGATGCAGGCCGGCGCCTGGTGGCAGCCGGATGAGAACGGTATTGATAAAGGCGGCTGTGCGAACGTCCTCAGCTCGGCCCGTATTACCGCGCTGGCGAAGGGAAATTCACATCAAACCATGCTGGTGGAGGTGGCTAAAGCATGAGTCAGTTTACACATTACCCGCCGGTGAGCGATAAACAACTGGGATTTTTCATCGACTCCTCACGCTGCTCCGGTTGTAAAGCCTGCCAGGTGGCCTGCAAAGACAAAAACAATCTGGAAGTAGGCCGTCGTTTCCGCCGCGTCTATGAAGTCAAGGGCGGAAGTTTCATCCCGACCGGGCAGGGCGGGGTCAGCAATAACGTATTTGCTTATACGCTTTCCATTTCCTGCAACCACTGTGCGGACCCTGTCTGCACCAAAAATTGCCCGACTACCGCTATGCATAAACGCCCTGGCGACGGCATCGTGCGCGTTGATACCGACAAATGCGTCGGCTGTGGCTACTGCGCCTGGTCCTGCCCTTACGGCGCGCCGCAGCTTAACGAGCAGACCGGCCAAATGTCCAAGTGCGACATGTGCGTTGATTTACTGGCGAAAGGTGAACCGCCCGTCTGTGTCGCGACCTGTCCGCTGGAGGCCATCAAGTTTGGCCCGATTGATGAACTGCGCGCGAAGTACGGTAGCGTATGCGACGTTAACGGGCTGCCAGATTCATCCATAACCAAGCCTAATCTGGTTGTAAAAGCGCATCAGGGCGCAGAAAAAGAGGGTAAACGCCATGCATGAGTTACCGCTGCTGATTTTTACGCTCTGTTTGCAAGGGTCTGTAGGGGTGACTCTGTGGCTGGCGTTGGGCCGCCAGTACGCCGTAGAGGGACGCGTGCCTGCACGCGGCGCGCTTCCCGCGATGGCGGGGGCGTTTGTGCTGGCCTGCGTGGGGCTGCTTGCTTCAGCGCTGCACATGGGCTATCCCCTGAATGCGCTAAATGCGTTACGTCATGTCGCCAGTTCGTGGCTGAGTCGCGAAATCGTCTTTGCCAGCCTTTATCTGGCGGCGCTGGGACTGGGGGTTGTGCTGCTGTTTTTCCGAAAGCCAGGCTGGCAGCCGCTGCTGGCGCTGGCGGCAGCGTTCGGGCTGGTGGATGTATTCTGCATGGCGCAGGTTTATATCCATGCCTCGGTGGCGACCTGGCAGCATAGCAACACGCTGGCGCTGTTTTTTGGCACGTCAGGCATTATCGGTTCGGTAGTCATTGCGCTGGCTTATCTGCGCAACGCTGGCACCGCAATGCGCTGCGCTGTGGTGGTGGTCGCACTGATGGTGCTGATTCGCCTGATCATGCAGCCGCTATGGCTGGCGGATATTAATGCGGTGGATACGACGGTCGTCACTTTCCCGCATCATCCGCTACAGGCGCTGGCGCAGTTGCGTGACGTCTATCTTCTCGGCTGGTGTGTCTCAGCGGCGGGAATGCTCTGCTTTGCCGCAGGCGGTCTGCGAAACGCCAGAGGGACGCTGGTGGCGGGCAGCGTATTGCTGCTTATCGGCGAGATTATGCTGCGCTACGTCTTCTTTAGTATTGGCTGATGGTTAACCTGACGATCGATCCGGCGGTAGACGTGACGCAGGCCTGCGTCCGTCGTCGCTTTCGTTTTTCTTCCTGCCGCGCTTGCGCCGATGTTTGTCCGGCGCAGGCGTTTTCGCTGGCGCAGGGGCAGGTCAGCATAGATACGACGCGCTGCATAGCCTGTGGCGACTGTCTGTTTGTCTGTCCTGTTGACGCCATTACCGGTATCAAACCGGTTAAACGCTTTGTGCAGGGGGATACGTTGGTGGGGCCGTTTTCGCTACAGGCGCCAACGGTCGATGAACTGCTTCTCTGGCACAGCCAGTACGGTATTCGCTTTATTGATATTGCGGTGGAGCGATCGGCGCAGTGGCTGATGGCGCTGGCGGGGCTAAATTTAGCGCTGCGCCGCTATGGCGAGCCGGGCTGGTCTTTCAAACACGTTGTCGGCGCGGAGATTAACGCCTCGCGGCGCACTCTGTTTCATGTTCCGCGCGACGCCATTACCCCGTGCGCCGTCGAGCCGGGGAAACGGCGTCTCAGACAGGCGTTTTCCGCGTTCAGCGAATGCGTACCCGAAATCAGTCCGCAAGAGTGCAGGATGTGCGGCGCCTGCTGGCGAAGCTGCCCGGAGAACGCTATCCAGTTTGACGACAATACCCTGACGATAGCGGCGGCGCGTTGTACGGGATGCGGCGGCTGTGCGGCGGTATGTCCGCATCAGGCGCTGCGGCTGCGGTTTGACGTGGAACCCGCCTCAACGCGGCATAGTGCGGTGTATACGCTCACCTGCGAAAGCTGCAAACGTACTTTCCATGCTCTCACGCCTGAACACACGCACTGCGTGCTGTGTCAGTCCCCTGAGTTTGCTGTGCGCCTTTAACTTTTGTTGCTAATGCTCATTTTATTTTAAAAAAATGTTACCTGCATCCATAGGCAATTGATGGGATGCTCTTTATAATCCGCGCCTGACATAACAACAGAACATATTTCAGAGGTAAACATGGCTATTGAACGGACTTTTTCCATCATTAAACCCAACGCGGTGGCAAAAAACGTTATTGGCAGCATCTTTGCGCGCTTTGAAGCTGCAGGGTTCAAAATTGTTGGCACTAAAATGCTGCATCTGACCGTTGAGCAGGCGCGCGGCTTCTATGCTGAGCACGACGGTAAGCCGTTCTTTGACGGTCTGGTGGAGTTCATGACCTCTGGCCCTATCGTGGTATCCGTGCTGGAAAGTGAAAATGCGGTACAGCGTCACCGCGATCTGCTTGGCGCCACCAATCCGGCGAACGCGTTGGCGGGTACGCTGCGCGCCGACTACGCTGATAGCTTAACTGAAAACGGCACCCATGGTTCGGATTCGCTGGAATCCGCGCAGCGCGAAATCGCCTTTTTCTTCGGTGAAGGCGAAGTGTGCCCGCGCACCCGTTAATCTCCTTCGTCTTTCACGCTGTAAATGCGTTGGCGATAAATTATCGGTTCAAATATTATTTTCGCTAATGCCGCGTGCAGACGTGGCATCCTTACGCCAGAATTTGTACAATGCAGCGCCCCCGGACGAGCAGTAAGCTTACCGGGGCGTTTCTTTTTTCAACCCTCCAGGGGCCATAACGTGTAATAACGAGGCCGGAATAGCATATGTCTGAACAAATTGTCACACCTGAAAGCAGTACCCCGGTAGTTCCTAACAACGAAACAAAAATCAACCTGCTGGATCTCAACCGTCAGCAGATGCGCGAGTTTTTTAAAAACTTAGGTGAAAAGCCTTTCCGCGCCGATCAGGTGATGAAATGGATGTATCACTATTGCTGCGATAATTTTGATGAGATGACCGACATCAACAAAGTGTTGCGCGGCAAATTAAAAGAGGTCGCGGAAATCCGCGCGCCGGAGGTCGTTGAAGAGCAGCGTTCCTCAGACGGCACCATCAAGTGGGCGATTGCTGTCGGCGATCAGCGCGTTGAAACGGTCTACATCCCGGAGGACGACCGCGCTACGCTGTGTGTCTCTTCACAGGTAGGATGCGCGCTGGAGTGCAAGTTTTGTTCAACTGCGCAGCAGGGCTTTAACCGCAACCTGCGCGTATCGGAAATTATCGGTCAGGTCTGGCGTGCGGCGAAAATCGTCGGCGCGGCCAAAGTCACCGGCCAGCGTCCGATCACCAATGTGGTCATGATGGGGATGGGCGAGCCATTGCTTAACCTGACCAATGTCGTACCGGCGATGGAAATTATGCTCGATGACTTTGGTTTCGGCCTGTCCAAACGTCGTGTCACGCTCTCAACGTCCGGCGTGGTGCCTGCGCTGGATAAACTGGGCGATATGATAGATGTCGCGCTGGCTATCTCCTTACATGCGCCGAATGACACTATTCGCGACGAAATCGTCCCGATCAACAAAAAATACAATATCGAAACGTTCCTGGGCGCGGTTCGCCGCTATCTGGAGAAATCCAACGCCAATCAGGGGCGCGTGACGATTGAATACGTGATGCTTGACCACGTCAACGACGGCACTGAACACGCGCATCAACTGGCGGAGCTATTAAAAGAGACGCCTTGTAAGATTAATCTGATTCCGTGGAACCCGTTCCCTGGCGCGCCGTATGGCCGCAGCTCTAACAGCCGTATCGATCGCTTTTCTAAAGTTTTGATGAGTTATGGTTTCACGACCATCGTACGCAAGACGCGTGGCGATGATATTGATGCGGCGTGCGGACAGTTGGCAGGCGATGTGATTGACCGTACTAAACGTACCCTGCGTAAGCGTATGCAGGGAGAGGTGATTGACATCAAGGCTATTTGATAGCAGTTGCGCCACGGGGCATTCATTATACCGTGGCGCAATGTCAGTTGAATAATGTCTGGCGTTGTACTTGTCTGGTCAATAATAACGGTGCGTTTTTGTCGACTTTAAGGCAGTATGTAATGGTGCAACAAGAGTTTAGCCTTGTGTCTTAGCGGTTTTGTCATCTGCGGCCTGACAGGCTTATACTGTCTGACTAAGGTTAACTAACCTGATGTTTCGCGGTGTGGGCGGGCATTACGGCTCGTCGGCGCCTGAATCCTAATTTACACGTACCTGTAGCTGTAGCGAATGAATACTGAAGCCACGCACGACCAAAATGAAGCACAAACCACCGGCGTTCGTCTGCGCAATGCCCGTGAACAACTCGGACTCAGCCAGCAGGCTGTCGCTGAGCGACTTTGCCTGAAGGTTTCTACGGTACGCGATATTGAAGAAGATAAGGCGCCGTCCGATCTTGCTTCAACCTTCCTGCGCGGATATATCCGCTCATATGCGCGTCTGGTGCATGTTCCAGAAGAGGAACTGCTGCCGGGGCTGGAAAAACAGGCCCCGCTGCGCGCCGCCAAAGTCGCTCCGATGCAGAGTTTCTCATTAGGAAAGCGTCGCAAAAAACGCGACGGCTGGTTAATGTCTTTTACCTGGCTGGTACTGTTTGTGGTCGTAGGGCTCACCGGCGCCTGGTGGTGGCAGAACCATAAGGCGCAGCAGGAAGAGATCACGACAATGGCCGATCAAAGCACGGCTGAACTGAACGCAGATAAAGACAGCGGCCAAAGCGTACCGCTGGACACCCGTGACGCGACAAGCCAGGATACGACGCCAGCGCAAACGGCTCCGGCTCCTGCGACGCCGGTTGATTCGACAGCGGCGACGCAAACGCCAGCGCCAACGGCAACGCAAAATACGGTAGTCGCGCCTTCGCAGGCGAATGTCGATACGGCTGCGACATCTGCCGCGCCAGCGGCAACGGAAACGCCGTCCGCGCTGCCGACCAGTCAGGCTGGCGTAGCGGCGCCTGCTGCCGATCCGAACGCGCTGGTGATGAATTTTACCGCTGACTGCTGGCTAGAAGTCACTGACGCCACGGGTAAGAAGCTGTTTAGCGGTATGCAGCGTAAAGATGGTAATTTAAACCTAACAGGTCAGGCGCCTTATAAACTTAAAATTGGCGCGCCGGCCGCGGTGCAGATCCAGTATCAAGGAAAACCTGTCGATCTGAGCCGCTTTATCAGAACTAATCAGGTTGCGCGTCTGACCCTTAATGCCGAACCGACACCGGCGCAGTAACAGACGGGTAACGCGGGAGATTTTTCATGCATAACCAGGCTCCGATTCAACGTAGAAAATCGACACGTATTTACGTTGGTAATGTGCCGATTGGCGATGGCGCCCCCATCACCGTCCAGTCGATGACTAACACGCGTACCACTGACGTGGAAGCGACGGTTAATCAGATCAAAGCGCTGGAACGCGTTGGCGCAGATATTGTTCGTGTTTCTGTACCGACCATGGACGCCGCCGAAGCGTTCAAGCTTATCAAACAGCAGGTTAACGTCCCGCTGGTTGCCGATATTCACTTCGACTACCGCATTGCGCTGAAGGTGGCGGAATACGGCGTTGACTGCTTGCGTATCAACCCCGGCAATATCGGTAACGAAGAACGCATTCGCATGGTGGTGGACTGCGCGCGCGACAAAAACATCCCTATTCGTATCGGCGTAAATGCCGGATCGCTGGAAAAAGATCTGCAGGAAAAATACGGTGAGCCGACGCCGCAGGCGCTGCTGGAATCAGCCATGCGTCATGTCGATCATCTCGATCGTCTCAACTTTGATCAGTTCAAAGTGAGTGTAAAAGCGTCCGATGTATTCCTTGCTGTTGAGTCTTATCGTTTGTTGGCTAAACAGATCGATCAGCCGCTGCATCTGGGGATCACCGAAGCGGGCGGCGCGCGTAGCGGGGCAGTCAAGTCGGCGATCGGTTTAGGTCTGCTGTTATCGGAAGGTATCGGCGACACGCTGCGCGTATCGTTGGCGGCCGATCCGGTGGAAGAGATCAAAGTCGGTTTCGATATCCTGAAGTCGCTGCGCATTCGCGCGCGCGGCATCAATTTCATCGCCTGCCCGACCTGTTCTCGCCAGGAGTTCGACGTTATCGGCACGGTGAACGCGCTGGAGCAGCGTCTGGAAGATATCATCACCCCGATGGACGTCTCGATCATCGGTTGCGTGGTGAACGGGCCGGGCGAAGCGCTGGTATCAACGCTGGGCGTGACGGGCGGCAATAAGAAAAGCGGCCTGTATGAAGACGGCGTGCGTAAGGACAGACTCGATAACGACGATATGATTGCGCAGCTTGAATCTCGTATTCGCGCGAAAGCAAGTCAACTTGATGAAGCGCGTCGGATTGACGTGCTGCAGGTTGAAAAATAAGAACGTGATGGGAAGCGGCGCGCTTCCCGTGTATGATTGAACCCGCATGGCTCCCGGTTCGTTCGGGGAAGCGCTGAGGGTTCATTTTTATATTCAGAAAGAGAATAAACGTGGCAAAAAACATTCAAGCCATTCGCGGCATGAACGATTATCTGCCTGGCGAAACCGCCATCTGGCAGCGCATTGAAGGCACACTCAAAAACGTGCTCGGCAGCTACGGTTACAGTGAAATCCGCTTGCCGATTGTAGAGCAGACCCCGTTATTCAAACGCGCGATCGGTGAAGTTACTGACGTGGTTGAAAAAGAGATGTACACCTTTGAGGATCGCAACGGCGATAGCCTGACATTGCGCCCTGAAGGTACGGCGGGCTGTGTACGCGCCGGCATCGAACATGGTCTCCTGTACAATCAGGAACAGCGTTTGTGGTATATCGGCCCGATGTTCCGTCATGAGCGTCCGCAAAAAGGCCGCTACCGTCAGTTCCACCAGCTAGGCGCCGAAGTCTTCGGCTTACAAGGCCCGGATATTGACGCGGAGCTGATTATGCTGACCGCCCGCTGGTGGCGCGCGCTGGGCATCGCTGAACACGTTAGCCTGGAGCTGAACTCTATTGGTTCATTAGAGGCGCGTGCGAACTATCGCGATGCGCTGGTCGCGTTCCTCGAACAGCATCAAGAGACGCTGGACGAAGACTGCAAACGCCGCATGTATACCAATCCGCTGCGCGTGCTGGATTCAAAAAATCCGGACGTGCAGGCGCTGCTCAACGACGCGCCCGCTCTCGGCGACTATCTCGATGACGATTCACGCGAGCACTTTGCCGGCCTGTGTAAATTGCTGGACGCGGCGGGGATTGCCTACACCGTCAACCAGCGTCTGGTACGCGGTCTGGATTACTACAACCGCACCGTATTTGAATGGGTAACAAACAGTCTGGGGTCACAAGGCACCGTCTGTGCGGGTGGTCGTTATGACGGTCTGGTGGAACAACTGGGCGGTCGCGCTACCCCGGCAGTGGGCTTTGCGATGGGCCTGGAACGACTTGTTTTGTTAGTTCAGGCAGTTAATCCGGAATTTATTGCCTCTCCTGTTGTCGATATATACCTGGTAGCTGCCGGCGCACAAACGCAGTCTGCGGCAATGACGCTGGCGGAGCGGCTGCGCGATGAAATGCCAGGCGTGAAGCTAATGACAAACCACGGCGGCGGCAACTTTAAGAAACAGTTTGCCCGCGCCGATAAGTGGGGCGCCCGTATTGCACTGGTTCTTGGCGAATCTGAAGTCGCCGATGGGACTGTTGTAGTGAAGGATTTGCGCTCCGGTGAGCAAACGGCAGTGGCGCAGGACAGCGTCGCCGCGCATTTGCGCACTTTATTGGGCTAAGGAGAAGGACAGCGTGGAAATTTACGAGAACGAACACGACCAGGTGGATGCGATTAAACGCTTCTTTGCCGAAAACGGCAAAGCGCTGGCTGTCGGAGTGATTTTAGGGGTTGGCGCGCTGGTTGGCTGGCGTTACTGGAGCAGCCATCAGACGGAGTCCGCGCGTGCTGCTTCTCTGGCGTATCAAAATGCGGTGACGGCGGTAAGCGCCGATAAGCCGGATAGCATTCCCGCCGCAGAAAAATTCGCGGCTGAGAATAAAAATACCTATGGTGCGCTGGCGTCTATGGAACTGGCGCAGCAGTTTGTGGATAAGAATGAACTTAAAAAAGCCGAAGCCCAGTTGCAGCAGGGGTTGGCGGCCACCAGCGATGAAAATCTCAAAGCGGTGATTAATCTGCGTCTCGCTCGCGTTCAGTTACAGCTTAAGCAAGCTGATGCCGCGCTGAAAACTCTGGATGCCGTTAAAGGCGAAGGATGGACGGCCATTGTCGCTGATTTGCGCGGCGAAGCGTTGCTGAGTAAGGGTGATAAAAAAGGCGCGCGCAGCGCATGGGAAGCGGGCGTCAATAGCGATGCTTCTCCGGCGTTGAGCGAAATGATGCAGATGAAAATCAATAATTTGTCCATCTGAGAGGGACCCGATGCAATTGCGTAAATTACTTCTGCCAGGGTTGCTTTCCGTTACCCTGCTCAGCGGCTGTTCACTGTTTAGCGGCGAAGAAGATGTCGTCAAGATGTCTCCATTACCGCAGGTTGAAAACCAGTTTACCCCGACCACTGTCTGGAGCACCTCTGTCGGTAACGGAATTGGCGAATTTTATTCTAACCTTCATCCGGTAATGGCAGATAACGTGGTCTATGCAGCCGATCGCGCGGGCGTGGTAAAAGCGCTCAATGCGGATGATGGCAAAGAGATCTGGTCTGTGAATCTGGGCGAAAAAGACGGCTGGTTCTCTCGTTCGTCCGCGCTGTTGTCCGGCGGAGTCACGGTCGCGGGCGGTCACGTCTATATCGGCAGTGAAAAGGCCGAGGTTTATGCGCTGAATACCAGCGACGGCACTACAGCATGGCAGACGAAGGTCGCAGGCGAAGCGTTGTCTCGCCCGGTTGTCAGTGATGGAATCGTCCTTATCCATACCAGCAACGGTCAGTTGCAGGCGCTAAATCAGGCGGATGGCGCCATTAAATGGACGGTGAACCTGGATATGCCTTCGCTGTCGCTGCGCGGGGAATCTGCGCCGGCAACCGCGTTCGGCGCGGCTATCGTTGGTGGCGACAATGGCCGCGTCAGCGCCGTGTTGATGCAACAAGGCCAGATGATTTGGCAACAGCGTATCTCCCAGGCCACTGGCCCAACGGAAATTGACCGTCTGAGCGACGTTGATACCACGCCGGTTGTGGTAAACGGCGTCGTTTACGCGTTGGCGTATAATGGTAACTTAACGGCGCTGGATCTGCGCAGTGGTCAGATTATGTGGAAACGCGAGCTGGGTTCGGTCAATGACTTTATCGTCGACGGCGACCGTATCTACCTGGTCGATCAGAACGATCGCGTGCTGGCGCTGACCACTGACGGCGGCGTAACGCTGTGGACGCAAAGCGATCTGCTGCACCGTTTGCTGACCTCCCCGGTGCTGTATAATGGTGATTTAGTCGTCGGCGATAGCGAAGGTTATCTGCACTGGATTAATGTTGATGACGGGCGTTTTGTGGCCCAACAAAAAGTAGACAGTTCCGGTTTTCTGACCGAACCGACGGTGGCGGATGGTAAACTGCTCATCCAGGCCAAAGACGGTACGGTCTACGCGATTACGCGTTAATCGTCACGGTTGTGCGTTTTAAAAAACGGCTCCTGGTGTAGGGGCCGTTTTCCTGTTTTTAACAATGGCGCAAAATGCGCGCGTTGTCTGATGATTTTTTTAATGAGGCTTTAAACATGGTACCTGTGGTCGCGCTTGTCGGGCGCCCTAACGTCGGAAAATCCACGCTATTTAACCGTCTGACCCGCACCCGAGATGCGCTGGTTGCGGATTTCCCGGGTCTGACTCGTGACCGTAAGTACGGTCGTGCGGAGGTTGAAGGCCGCGAGTTTATCTGTATCGACACCGGCGGTATTGACGGCACCGAAGATGGCGTCGAAACGCGGATGGCGGAACAGTCGCTGCTGGCGATTGAAGAAGCGGATGTGGTGTTATTCATGGTAGATGCGCGCGCTGGCCTGATGCCGGCGGATGAAGCGATTGCCAAACATCTGCGTTCCCGTGAAAAACCGACCTTCCTGGTGGCGAATAAAACGGATGGTCTCGATCCCGATCAGGCGGTTGTCGATTTTTACTCGCTGGGATTAGGCGAAATTTACCCTATCGCCGCCTCACATGGTCGCGGCGTATTGAGCCTGCTGGAACATGTGCTTCTGCCGTGGATGGATGATGTCGCGCCGCAGGAAGAGGTGGATGAAGACGCGGAATACTGGGCGCAGTTCGAGGCGGAACAAAATGGCGAAGAAGCGCCGGAAGATGATTTTGACCCGCAAAGCCTGCCGATAAAGCTGGCGATTGTTGGTCGCCCGAACGTAGGTAAGTCCACACTCACTAACCGTATTCTCGGCGAAGAGCGCGTGGTGGTATACGACATGCCGGGCACCACTCGCGACAGCATTTATATCCCGATGGAACGCGACGAACGGGAATATGTGCTGATTGACACGGCGGGGGTGCGTAAGCGCGGAAAAATCACCGATGCGGTAGAAAAGTTCTCGGTGATTAAAACGTTGCAGGCGATTGAAGACGCTAACGTCGTACTGTTGGTTATCGATGCGCGCGAGGGGATCTCCGACCAGGATTTGTCTCTGCTGGGCTTTATCCTCAATAGTGGGCGCTCACTCGTTATCGTAGTCAACAAATGGGATGGCCTGAGTCAGGAAGTCAAAGAGCAGGTGAAAGAGACGCTGGATTTCCGTCTGGGCTTTATTGATTTTGCCCGCGTTCATTTTATCTCTGCGCTACACGGCAGCGGCGTCGGCAACCTGTTTGAGTCCGTACGCGAGGCTTACGACAGTTCCACTCGCCGGGTGAGCACTGCGATGCTGACCCGTATCATGACGATGGCGGTTGAAGATCATCAGCCGCCGCTGGTGCGCGGTCGCCGTGTAAAACTGAAATATGCCCACGCTGGCGGCTATAACCCGCCGATTGTGGTTATTCACGGCAACCAGGTAAAAGATCTGCCAGACTCCTATAAGCGCTATCTGATGAACTACTTCCGCAAGTCGTTGGAAGTGATGGGGACGCCGATTCGCATTCAGTTTAAAGAAGGGGAGAACCCGTATGCGAACAAGCGTAACACACTGACGCCAACGCAAATGCGCAAACGTAAGCGTCTGATGAAACATATCAAGAAAAGCAAGTAATGTTTTTTCAGTAATATTCCAGGCCTGACAAGCTCGCGCTATCAGGCCTTTCGAGTAAAAGTGAGTCACGCGCCTGAGGAGAATGTTATGGAAATAACCTGCCCCGTTTGCCATCACGCGCTGGAGCGCAATGGCGATACTGCGCATTGCGAGACATGCGCTAAAGATTTCTCGTTACAGGCAATTTGTCCTGACTGCCGCCAGCCGTTACAGGTTTTGAAAGCTTGCGGCGCAATGGACTATTTTTGCCAGAACGGTCACGGTTTAATTTCAAAAAAACGGGTTAATTTCGTCATTTCCGATCAATAAAACCGCTGTCGACGTTGCGCCGCAGAGCAGAGGCGCCGACGTCTTATCCGGCTAAAGGCAAAATAGTTATTCGATACTCCCGTAATATCAGCATAGTATTCTGCCCGGCGGCTATTTAATTCTTTTTATTTATTCAACTATTTATAGGGAATATTATTCCCTAAAATTAATATTATAAATAAATAGCAGCTTTCTTTTTTATTTATTATATCAATATTATTAGTCTGTTTCATATTAAACATTTCTTTTTAGGAATATATTTAGGCCTGTTGGTTATGATTCCGTGTGAATCATCCATATAATATCGTTTTATAGAGGCGTATTTATTTAACGACAGGGATATCATATGGTGCGAAGGATTCGCATTCTGGTTCTGCTATTAGTGTCTGGAGTATCAGTAGCGGCTTCCGGCGCAGATAACCCTGTATCTGCAAATAATGATGAAAGCCACTCCTCCCTGCCTGATTTAGCCAGCGAATCCGCGAAAAAAGAAGAACAGGAAAATAAAGGAAAGACCTTTAAAGAACGGGGCGCTGACTACTTTATTAATTCCGCCACCCAGGGCTTTGATAATCTCACCCCGCAAGCGTTGGAATCCCAGGCGCGCGGTTATATTCAAGGGCAAGTCACGTCTTCTGCGCAATCCTATCTCGAAGGTATGCTTTCGCCTTATGGTAAAGTTCGTACCAGTTTATCTATTGGCGAAGGCGGCGATCTGGACGGCAGTTCGCTGGATTATTTTATTCCCTGGTATGACAACCAGAGCACGCTTTTCTTTAGCCAGATTTCGGCTCAACGTAAGGAAGACCGCACCATTGGTAACGTTGGGCTTGGCGTGCGCCAGAATGTCGGCAACTGGCTGCTTGGCGGCAACGCATTCTATGACTACGATTTTACGCGCGGTCACCGTCGATTAGGTCTGGGAACCGAAGCCTGGACGGATTACCTGAAATTCTCCGGCAACTATTACCATCCTCTTTCTGACTGGAAAGATTCCAAAGATTTTGACTTTTATGAAGAACGACCCGCGCGCGGCTGGGATATCCGCATGGAAAGCTGGCTGCCGTTTTATCCGCAGCTTGGCGCTAAATTAATTTACGAACAGTACTACGGCGATGAAGTGGCGCTGTTTGGCACCGATAACCTGCAAAAAGATCCTCATGCCGTTACCGTCGGACTAAATTATACGCCGGTACCGCTGGTCACGGTTGGTACGGATTACAAAGCCGGTACTGGCGATAGTAACGATTTTAGCGTTAACGCGACCGTGAACTATCAGATAGGCACGCCGCTAGCGGCTCAGCTCGATCCGGAAAACGTTAAAATTCAGCACTCCTTAATGGGCAGCCGCACCGATTTTGTCGATCGTAACAATTTCATCGTTCTCGAATATCGCGAGAAAGATCCGCTGGACGTTACGTTGTGGCTGAAGGCTGACGCCACCAACGAACACCCGGAATGCGTGATTGAAGATACGCCTGAGGCTGCGGTGGGGCTGGAGAAATGTAAGTGGACGGTCAACGCGCTGATTAACCACCATTACAAAATTATTTCTGCTTCCTGGCAGGCGAAAAACAACGCCGCCCGTACGCTGGTGATGCCGGTAGTAAAAGCTAATGCGTTAACCGAAGGCAACAATAACAGCTGGAATCTGGTGCTTCCTGCCTGGGTTAATGCCGAGACCGAGGAGCAGCGCACCGCCCTGAACACCTGGAAAGTACGCATGACGCTGGAAGATGAAAAGGGCAATAAGCAGAACTCCGGCGTGGTTGAAATCACCGTCCAGCAGGATCGCAAAATTGAACTGATCGTCGACAACATTGCCGATACCGATCGCAGCGATCACAGCCATGAAGCCAGCGCGCTGGCCGATGGCGAAGACGGCGTGGTGATGGATCTCCTGATCACCGATTCTTTTGGCGACGCCACGGATCGCAATGGTAACGAACTGGTGGACGATACCATGATGCCAGAGTTGTACGACAGCAATGATAAAAAAGTCACCCTGGCCCAGACGCCCTGCACCACGGAAACCCCCTGCGTGTTTATTGCCAGCCGTGACAAAGAAGCGGGGACGGTGACGCTTTCCAGTACCCTGCCGGGAACTTTCCGCTGGAAGGCGAAAGCAGACGCCTATGGCGACAGTAACTACGTTGATGTCACTTTTATCGGCGACAACCTGAGCGCGCTGAATGCGGTGATTTATCAGGTCAAAGCCGCCAACCCTGTCAACCTTATCGGCAAAGAAGATAAGCACCCTACGGTCAATAATACCTACCGTTTCCTGCTGTGGCGCGACAAGAATAAAGACAATGTTTTTCAGATGTCCGAGCAGCTCACGGAAGAAGAGATGGCGCTGTACGACTACCAGTGGGAGTTTACCGGGCAAAGTACAAACGGACATACCGGCGCGTTGGCCAACACCATGAATGAAGATCTTGTCCTGCCAGTAACCAATAAAGAGGCGGCGCAGAAGTTTGCCGCCAATGAGGAAGATGGCGTTCAGGGTTACGGCATACGCGTTACGTATAGCCAGAAATAGCGTCAGCGTTATGGCTGACCAGCCAGCCGCTGAATTTGGAGAAAAAGGAGAGTCTGAATGCAAGCAACAGTAAAACGGCGGCTGACGAAGGTCGCTTTAGCATTAGTGGTTGCCGGATATTGCGCCGCGCCAGCGGTGGCGGCAAACGGTAATCTGAAATCGGGGCAGTGGCAGATTGTCTCTGAACAGACGGGCACCATTCAGGGTACGGTGCCGTGGATTACCCGTGCGGCGGATAAAACCGCGGATACCGACAAAGATCACGTGACGGTAACTATCGATCGCGGCTCAAGGACCATTACGACCGAAGGCGATAAGCAGTTTCACGTTGGCGATAAAGTCACGGTGAACTGGGCGATTGGCGATACGGAAGGCGACCTCGACACCGACAACGCCGCCACGAAACTGACGGTGCAGTGGATGAGATACAGCGACCAGAATGGTAGCAATCCCGAAGAGATTGGCACCAAAGGTAGCGATACCTATGAAATTCAGGCGGGTGATGCAGACCACTATATCGGTATCAAAATCACGCCAACCACCACTACCGGCGACCCTGCCGTGGCAACCGAACTGCTGTTGAAAGACCTGTCGACCAATACGGGCGGTGGTTCGGATGACGACGATATTCCGGAAGGTCCGGTGGTGGATGAAAACGTCCATGTGGTTATCTACGAGTCTGGCTCAACCACCAACCTGCTGGGTACCTCTACTCCGCTCAAAACCAACACAACTTATAAAGTTCTGTTGTGGAAAGATAAAGAGGGTGGTACGGCAGGTAAATACGATACCGGTGAAGAGGTTACCAGCCAGTACGACTACCGCTGGAAATTCGTCGGCACCAGTAAAATTGCAGGTACCGGTACTGGCGGTATCGTCAACGAAAGCTGGAACGATAAAGACCTTGTCATCCCTGTCACCAACGCCGAAGCGAAAACGGCGTTCGAGGGAGCAGACGGCGGCGTTACCGTGGGTAGCGACGGTGTCCAGGGCTTTGGTTTGTCCATCGACTACAGACGCAAATAAGTTGTCCTCAACATACCACTCCCTGCGGGGAGTGGTATTTTCCGCGCACTTTGCTTAGCTGCACGCTAAGCAAAGTGGGTTGAATTACGACAAAGAATGAAAACGGGTGGCTATCGCTCATGGGCAGGAATCGGCAAGTGAATAAAGTTGTACATTTCTTACTGACATTACTGATCATGTTTGCAGCGTCGATCGCGCCTGCGCAGGCGCTATTGAAGGGCGGAACCTGGCAAGAGCTGAACTCGACGACCGGCGCGGTTAACGGCACCGCGCCGCTGGCCGACGGTGCCATTATTCCCCTGTATCAGGGAAGTATGCTGCTTGACCCTACCAAAACCTACGATATTGAATTCACCGCCATGCCGCGCGATTTTAGTGCGGATGCGGCTCCAGATTCGATGCGTGCGGTTAACGCCCTCGATACCGAAGGCGATCTTTTTACCGATCCGCCGAGCATCGCCTGGGAAAATCAACAGCCGCCGACCATGAGCCTGGTATGGGCCGATGCCGCCACGCCAGACACGCCCCTCTCGCCACAGCCGATTCTCAACCAGACCTTTTGCGCTCAGAATCTGGCGGGTCGGCAACTGGTTGCCTGGGCGCAGTTGGAAGATGAAACAAACGTTCCCGCGCTGTGGCTTTATACCCGAACCGGCGTGCCAAATAATGCGATCATTCCGCTGCTTAGCCCAAAAGTGACACTGAATATCAAACCGGCGGTGAACGATCCCGTTTCCGCGAGCGGCGATCATTTTGACGCTAATTTTGACGCCTCGAAAGTCAAAGCCGGGGAGAGCATTACCCTTACCATCTCCACCAAAGCCTGTAATGGCGACGTGGCGCCGAATGCCGCCTTCGTGATCCGTCGCGAGGATGCAATAAATCGCCAGGGCGTGGTCAATAACGCTAACCCGGTACACGTTGGTAATACTGAGCTGACGACCGCGCAAACAGAGTATCATGGTGTAACGGACGAGCAGGGCAACGCCACGGTAGTGGTGACGCAGGATCAAGGCCCAGGCGTAAAAACGCGTCTTATCGTCTCTTCGGCAAACTATCCCACGCTAACGGCGAATGTCGACGTTATTTTCACCACCATTACCAGCCCGGACAGCGATAAGGCCAGTATGTACGGCCATATGGTGGAGAGCACCACGGCAACGCTGAACGGTACGACCTACACCTTTACTCGGCCAAAACTGGCGGCGGAAACCAGCGGAAATAGCACCGTTGTGGATACCAACGAAACCTGGGCGCTGTTTACCTGGAGCGGCGCGGATAACCATTGCGACATTCTGCCGGACGCCGAACAGCTGGTGGAGCTAAGGCAAGAGCATAGTACGTTGGAAACCTGGACCGGCTGGCCGGTATCGGGCGATGCGGCATACTGGTCGTCTAACAAAGATCAACTGAGCGGCTATCACGCTGCGGTGCATATGAACAGCGCGTCGGTCGCCAGAGTTGCCGACAGTAATACGTTGCTGGTCAGCTGTGTGGATAAGGCCCAGCCTGCGGCGCACCCGCAGATAACCCTCTCTCCAGAGGGACCCTATAAAGCGCAGGTAGGGGAAGAGATTGATCTGGCGATGACCGTGGTCGACAAAGACACGCAAAAACCGCTGCCTTATCGCTACGTGGAGATATTGATTGATCCGGCGAAGAACCGCAAGGGAGAGCATCAGGATGCGTGGGATAATCAGCGGGTAACGGTGAGTAGTGACGATATGCGCGCTTCTTCACCGGAGCACTATACCGGGATGACCGACGCCAACGGCCAGGCGCACCTGACGTTAAAGCACGACAGCGGCCTGGGCGTTGAGACGCCCATCCGCATCGTGATGCCGGATGATGAAGGCGGCAGCGTCGAACTTCCCTTTAGCGTGATTTTCACCGTGGTCACCAGCCCGGACGTGGATGGCGCCAACATGTGGGGCCATATGCAGGGCGTAATAGACGCGGGTAACCTGTATAAACGCCCGCTGCTGGCGGTGGAAAGCAGCCACAAAGACGGCCAGTTCAGCGAAAATAACGAAGAGTGGGCGACATTTAACTCGGTGGCGTCTGCTACCGCGCAGTGCGGCACCGGCCAGGTGCCGGACCAGTCATCGCTGGCACATTTGTACAGCGAACATGCTGGCGGCCAGATAGAAAGCGAACACGGCTGGCCGACCGAAGATTATTTCATCGCCGCCGACAGCGACGCCTCCGGAACGGTACACGTCAACCTCGAAAACGGCGATAGCGGCAAATTTGCCAATGAACCGAACTACCTGACCTGCTCGGCTAACGAAATGGTGGCGGTGCTGGACGTCTACTTCAACGACGACCCGGTGATCAAAAACGCCGACGCCAAAGTGGGTGAACAGATTAAGCTGAACGTTCATTCGCGCAACGCCCTCAACGACATGGCGGTCGCCTATACCGACTTCACCGTCACCATGGCGAACGGCAGGCGGCGCGACGGGCTGACGACCGGCTTTACCGATACCAGCAACGGCGAGATGCAGTTTGACGGCGTCGGCTACGTTGCCGGACAGGTTTATCAGGGGATCACCGACGCCAACGGCGACGCGACCATTATCCTCACCCAGCCGAAGGGCGTGGGGCTGCTGACGCCGTTAAGCATCACGCCCGTCGATTCATTAATCAGCTCGCCCATTTCTCGCAGCGTGAAGTTTACTGTCGCCACCAGCCCGGATACGGCAAAAGCCAAAATGTGGGGCCATATGGCCGACACCATCACCGTCGGCGATCTGACCTTTGAGCGACCGAAGCTGGCGGATGAAGTGGCGCCGGAACGTACCCAGGTTGAAGCCAACGAAACCTGGGCGCGCGTCCTTCACCCTGACGCGGCGGGTAATCCGGATAAGGGCGGCTGCGCGGCGAACCACCTGCCGCGCATCGACCAGCTTGAGGCGCTGTACAAGGCCAACAGCGACGGCGCGATAAAAAGCACCCAGGGTTGGCCGACATTGCTTAACTATTGGTCGTCCACCTTCCAGAGCGCCAGCACGTGGAAACTGATCTCACTGTTTAGCGGCAGCGAATTTGCCAACGCCAACGTCTCAATTTACGCCAGCTGTCTGGTCAACGCTAACCCGGCGACGGCCTCGATTACCATTGAGCCGGTCGATCCATCATTATGGTACGACGGCAGCGGCGTCCACGCGGTCAAAGCCAAAAAGGGCGATACTGTCCAACTGAAGGTGACGGTGAAGGACGCCAACGGCAACCCGGCGCCGGAAGCGCCGTTTGTGCTCACCCGTGGCGACGGTTATGACCGTCGCGGGGAGCAGTACACCGCCCAGGACGGTAGCGATCAGCAAAATATCGTCACGCCCGTGGTGATCGATGGTGAATCACTGGCCTGGACCACCACTAAAATGGGGATGCTGACCGGCGCTGACGGCACCCGCATCATCAGCGTCACCCGCCCGGACACCCACGGTACCCGTACGGCCATTATTGCCACGCTGTATGAAAACGCCGCTGTGAGCGCCAGCATTGATACGATATTTACCGTCATCACCAGCCCGGATGTTGACGCCGCCCGTATGTGGGGGCATATGTCGCCGTCACTGACGGCGGAGGACGGCACGGTGTATCAGCGCCCGCTGCTTTACGACGAGGCGAATAAGTCAAATGTCGTTTCGTACCTGGAAGATAATGAAACCTGGGCCGGTTTTTTCGGGCCGACAACAACGAAAACCAATCCGGCCAATTGCGCCAGCGGCTATTATCCTGCCTTAGCATCGCTGGATTCACTGTACAGAAAATACCCCGATCGCACGATAAAAACGGCCCAGGGCTGGCCTGTCGTCCGTTCTTACTGGAGTAATTCGAACGCAGGGTCAATAAGCTCCTCCACTTCCCGTAACTATTATGCCGTCGATCTGAGTGACGATACTCGTCGGGCGGCGGGCGTGGACTCGACTTACAGTACGCAATATCTAATTTGCTCCCCGACGTCGCAGGTGCCGGCCATGCAGATTACGTTGACCTCCACGCTGGCGACGGATAGCGATGTACAGGCGGTGAAGGTGAAAAACAGCGAATCGCTCCCGTTGATCGTCACCACCACCGATGCGGCGGGCAACCCGGCGCCTTATGCGTTTTTTTCGCTTACACGTGACGCCGGGTCGGCGCGTAAAGCCGGCTATGACTTTACTGGCAACGCCGATATAGGAGTGGCGCAGAGCAGTGGCGCGACGCAACAACTCACTGATGCAAATACGCTTTATGGTGTGACCGGGGCAGACGGTACGTTAGCCCTCACGCTGACCGAGCCAAATGGGCCGGGGGTGAAAAACGTGCTGACTGCGGCGCTGACCGATACGCCGATGGTGACCTCATCGCTGCCGGTGGTGTTCACCACTATCACCAGCCCGAACAGCGACAAAGCCAACATGTACGGCCACATGCCGGAAACCTTCACCGCCAGCAACGGCGCGAAGTTTATGCGCCCGCTGCTGTATGACGAACTCTCATCGCAGGAGCATACGGCGAGTTATCCTGAAACTAATGAAACCTGGTTTACGGTGAATAATTTTAATACCGGTGATTATGGCGCGTGCTCGATGAATCAGATGGCCACACTGGTGGATCTCCAGGCGCTGTACGGCGATCACCCCAGCGGCAAGGTCACGACCGACCTTGGGCTGCCCATCAAGAAGAAATGGTGGGCGGGCGACAGCCTGATAAAGAATCAAACCCTTTACTGGCAGTTTATTGATCTCAGTACGAATAAAGGCGGCACTAGTCAGGAGACCCCGGGTAATTACTATTACCAGCTCTGTCTGACGGAACCGCGTCATATGAATATGGCGTTCTCGGCGGACGTGTGGAACGCGGATAAATCGGCGGCGGTGGCGAAAAAAGGCGAGGCGATACCGATGACGGTCACGGTAACGAACGCCGCCGGGCAACCACAGGCGGGGGCGACGGTTATGCTGACGCGTGATTACTCTTATTCACGTGGTACGGTGGATAGCGGAGCCATTCAGCCCGGCGTGATTGGCGAGCCGGTTGCGTCCAAAGGTTCGTCATCAGACATGACCCTGACGCCGGTTTCGCCTGCGGGTGCGGCATTGCCGTTTACTAACCAGAAGGGAACCAGCACGAAATGGTATGGCTTTACCGGCGATGACGGTAAGCTGCGGTTCACGTTAAACCAGGATAAATCGCTGGGTTTGAGAACGTCCGTCACGGCGACGCTTGCGGATCAAGCTACCGAGACGACGAGCGTCGATGCGATCTTTACGGCGCCAACCAGCCCGGATACCCCATATGCGTCGTACTGGGGCCATATGCCGGATACCGTGAAGGTTAACGGCGTCACGTTGCGCCGCCCGTATCTGAGAGCCGAGCTCGCTAAAAAGGGGCCGGGCGTGTGGCCGTTTAATAATGAGGTATGGTCGCCGAACTATATCGATTACGCGAGTGGCGGACATGCGGATACATCGCTGGTTGTTCTTTGCGGATCGCAGGAAAACATGGCCTCGCTGGACGATTTGAAGGCGCTACGTGACGTTATTGGCACCTTGCGATGGCCGACGTCAGCACCAGCGTCAAGTTACACCTATGACTATATGTCGCAAACGGAAGGGAGCCAAAGCGGTCGTTTCTGCTCATTTAACGAAACCACCGGGGTGGAAACCTGTACTCGTGTGAAAAGTGATTTTGGTTTTGGGACGTGTCGGGTGCAGTAGGTTGAGTGAGGCAAAAGCCGAAACCCAACATTGCGACGCCGGATGCTGGGTGTGAACGTTGGGTTGTGCTTCGCTGCACCCAACCTGGGTATCCCTTGTGACTGGCGTTGTTGGGTAGCGATGCGTTTTTAATTCCTGGTATTAATGGAATGAACTGCAACGAAATAGACTTTTTTCAGGTATATCAGTGAAATCGAAAAAGTGTGTCGGTTTTTTATCCTGGTTGCTGCTATGCGCCTTCATTTTAACGCCTTTCTTCGCGCAGGCCGTGCGAAGCAGCGGTGCATGGCAAGAACTCACTGAGCAAACTGCGGCTATTAACGGTACTCCCCCTCAGGCCGATAGTGTGACGATCCCGATATATCAGGGCAGCGTTCAGTTGCGCTCGGATGTGGCGAATCCTGTTGATTATTTCGCGAAACCCAGCCAGTTCAGCACCAGTGATGCCGGCAGCGCGCTGACCTTAACCAATCCGCACGACACCGAAGGCGATATCTTCGCCGTGCCGCCGTTGGCCTGGCAGGCTGAACGTGCGCCTACCGTCACGCTGGTGTGGGCCGACGCCGCCACGCCGGAGACACCGCTTTCTCCGCAGCCGTCGGCAAACCTGACGTTCTGTGAGCAAAATATGGCAGGCCGCCATCTGGTGGTCTGGCCGCAACTGGATACCTCAACCGCCATACCGCCGCTGTGGTTGCTTACCCGCACTGGCGTGCCTTATAACACGGCGGTCGAAGTGCTTGATCAAAAGTTTGCCGTGGATATCGCGCCAGCCATGGGCGACCCGGTAACGCTTGCCGCCGATCATCTGGACGAGTCGTTAAACGCCGCGAAGGTCAAAGTCGGTGAAAGCATCACGCTGACGGTGAATACCAAAGGCTGTAATGGCGAGCCTGTGGGCAATATCGCGTTCGTGATCACCCGCGGCGATGCGCAAAACCGCCAGGGCGCGGTAAACAATACCGCGCCAGTGCGCGTCGACAGCACCGAACTGACCACCACCGCCACGGAATATCACGGCATCACCAATGCGGAAGGGGTAGCGACGGTAACCGTCACCCAGACTAACGGTCCGGGTGTGAAAACCCCGCTGATGGCGCACCCGTCAGGCGCGCCTGCGCTGAAAGCTGGCGTGGACGTGATTTTTACCACCCTCACCAGCCCGGACAGCAGCAGCGCCAACATGTACGGTCATATGGCAGAGACGTCCACCGCCACGGTGGACGGCGCAAGCTACACCTTTTACCGCCCCAAACTGGCGGCGGAAACCGACGGTGAAGACCGCACCGCCAGCATCAACAATGAAACCTGGGCGCAGTTCAACTGGGGTCACGCCGACGCGCACTGCGATATTCTGCCGGATGCACGCCAACTGGAAGGGTTAAAAATTGCGCGCGGCGATCTGGCCACCACCCTCGGCTGGCCGGTAGGGCTTACATCCGGTGATGAAGAGTACTGGTCCTCCTCCCAGGGATCGACTGCCACTGACCATATCAGCATTGATATGCGTAGCCGCGCCCTTACGCAGATGCCGGACGCCACGCAATCGCTGGTTAGCTGCGTGGATAAAGCCCCGCCTGCGGTCACGCCGAAATTAGTGATTAGCGCCGATAATTTTGATTCAACGGTCAACGCGGCGAAAGTGAAGGTGGGCGAAGAGATCAACATGAAGATCACCGTCACCGACAGCGCCACCAATAAACCGCTGCCTTATCGCTACTTTAACGTCTACCTGGGCGACGAGCAAAATCGCCAGAATCAAAAGAACGCCGATATTGATAGCGGGCATCAGTGGACGGATGATCCGGTAATTATCACCAATCTGGCAGGCAGCGACGGCCACTATCATGGCGTCACCGACGCCAACGGTCAGTTCTCGCTGGTGTTGACTCAGGATAAGGGTGCGGGCGTATTAACCCCGGTGCGCGTGGTGCTGTTCGACGGCACGGAAGCGACGCAGAACGTGATTTTTACCGTCGTCACCAGCCCGGACGTGGCGCAGGCGCGCATGTGGGGCCATATGCAGGGCGTGGTGGAAGCGGGCAATATCTACAAACGCCCGCTGCTGGCAGAAGAGGCCGCGCAGGATACCGGTTCCGAATTTGAGAATAACGAATACTGGGCGACGTTTAACTCGGTAACGGCGGCGACGAACCAGTGCGGTACCGGCCAGGTGCCGGGGCAACTGCTATTGGATACGCTGTATCAGGCCCATTCCGGTAACGCGATGGAAACGACCTACGGCTGGCCGACGCAGAAACACAGCTATATCGCGGCGGATACCGATGGCGCCACCACTGCACACGTCAACCTGGCGACCGGCGCGGACAGCATGTTCAGCGGCGCCGAACCGAATTATCTTTCCTGCTCCGGCAATGAGTTAGTGACCAGCCTGGACGTTTACTTTAATGGCGATGAGTCGTTACGCAATGCGGTAGCCAAAGTCGGCGAACAAATCACAATGAATGTCCATTCCGTCAATGCGCTGAATGGGTTAAGCGTGCCCAACGCCCGCTTTACCGTCACCCTGGCGCACGGCAAAAATCGCCACAACGCCACGACGGGCTTTACCGATCCCAGCGACGGAACGCTGGTGATGGGCGGGACGCCGTTTGGCTCTTCCCAGGCGTCAATGACGTACCAGGGCATGACCGATGCCGAGGGCAACGCCACGCTGGTGATTGAACAGCCGCAGGGCGTGGGCTTACTGATGCCGCTGAGCGTCCTGCCGGTCAACTCACTGATTACCACGCCCGTCAACCGCAGCGTGAAATTTACCGTCCCCACCAGCCCCGATACGCCGGATGCGCAGATGTGGGGCCATATGGCGGACACGCTCACCGTGGGTGATATGGAATTCCAGCGGCCAAAGCTGGCGGCGGAAGCGACTGCCGCCACCCGTATCCAGGAGCAGGATAACGAAACCTGGGCGCGCGTCAGCCACGCCGACGCGCTGAATAACCCCGACGCCGGGGGCTGTGAGGCCAGCCATTTGCCGCGTGCCGATCAGCTTGCCGCGCTGTACGCCTCCCGCGACGGCAATAAAATCCATACCGTATCCGGCTGGCCGACGACGTATGACTACTGGTCATCCACCTTTGCCAGCGCCGCTACATGGCAGGCGGTATCACTGGCGGCGGGCGGCTATACCGCCTCCGGCGACGCGTCGGACTACGTGAGCTGTCTGGTCAGCAAAAATCCGACGGCGGCGTCTATCACTATTGAGCCAGTGGATGCGGCATTGTGGTATGACGCAAACAGCGAACACGCGGTGAAGGTGAAAAAGGGCGATACGCTCCAGCTTAAAGTCACGGTAAAAGACGCCAGCGGCAATCCGCTGCCGCAAGCGCCGTTCGTGTTAAGCCGCGGCGACGGCTATACCCGCCAAAATGAAAAACACATCGCCGGCAGTGGCGATGGCATTGTCTCGGCGGTAGTGATCGACGGTGATTCGCTCAACGACACCGCCACCAAAATCGGCGGTCTGACCGGCGAGGACGGTAGCAAAATTATCAACGTCACCCGACCGGATACCCACGGTACGAAGGTCGCGATTACGGCGGCGCTGTACGATAACGCCAGCGCGACGGCCAGTATCGACACCATTTTTACCGTGGTCACCAGCCCCAATAGCGACAAAGCCAAAATGTGGGGCCATATGCCGGAAACGGTGACGGCGGCCAATGGCGTGGTGTTTAAGCGCCCGCTGTTATCGGCTGAAATCGCCAGCGGCATTACCCACGGCGACAATACGGAAAACAACGAAACTTGGGGCAGCGTCGATTTTGAGGTGGCGAAAGATGCCTGCGGCGCGGGATTTGTGCCCACGCTTGCCGATCTCCAGTCGCTGTACGACACCT
Organism: Salmonella sp. 741265073_HBA; assembly: GCF_046569105.1. NCBI lineage: Bacteria > Pseudomonadati > Pseudomonadota > Gammaproteobacteria > Enterobacterales > Enterobacteriaceae > Salmonella > Salmonella sp. 741265073_HBA. Next base: position 90,815 of record NZ_JBKFRY010000009.1, read on the forward strand.
GGCCTGGCGGCGCAATCAATACCCAGCAGGGCTGGCCGCTGGACGGTAAAAACTACCAGGACAGCACCGCCGATTTGAGCAGAAGTACGGAAAACCGCTACGTTAAGTCGATTAATCTGCGCGACGGCGGCATCGGTTCGCTGCTGTGGAATGAAAAGCTCTATTTTGTTTGCCTGCAAAACGCCCATCCGGCGGCGACGCAGATAACGCTGACCTCGCCGCGGTATAACGACAGCGACGGTTTCGCTAACGCGAAGGTCGGCGAGACGATTCCGCTTACTATCACCACGCTGGATGCCCAGGGCAACCCGGTGGCCGATACGCCGGTTATCTTTATGCGCGGCGACAGTATTGGGCGCGCGAATCAGGAGGTGAATAGCTCGGTGGCGGCGGAGATACAGATAAACCACAGTGACGGGCGTAACAGCGGCGTTAAATATTATACCGCCACTGGCGCCGACGGTACGTTGACGCTGGATATCAGCCAGGATGGGGGCGCTGGCTTTAAAACGCCTCTGACGGCGTCGATAGAGCACAGCAACGTCGCAACGACCGCGCCGCTGCCGGTTATTTTCACTGTGGTTACCAGCCCGGACACGCCGAAGGCCAACTACTGGGGCCATATGGCGGAAACGTTAACCGACAGCAGCGGCGTGGTGTACAAGCGCCCGTTGTTGTCCAGCGAGTTCAGCGCTACACCCGGTAAAACGCTGACTATCGCCAACGGTAGTTACGACAAAGGCGAAACCTGGGGCATGATAACCGTCGATAAAGCCTGGAACGGCTCTGGAGGCGGCTGCGGACGCGATTATCTGCCTACCGTTAGCAATCTTCAGACGTTGTACCGTACCTGGCCCGATAACGCTATGCGTAGCAGCAATGGTTGGCCAATGACCAGTGCTGGCAATAGCAACGTTAGCCGCTACTGGTGGGCGGGGGATTACGTGATATCGTCAGACGGCGCGCAGTCGCTCTACGCGGCGGTCAACCTGTTTAACGACGGCAATGATGTCAAAACGACGACCAGCACCTCGACTTACTACATGCAGACCTGTCTTGCCTCGCCGCGCCGCGTCGCCGCCAGCCTGACGCTGACGCTGGCAGGTCAGGATGAAACCACCGGAATCGCAAAGGCGGAGAAGGGTGAGCAGATGGCCGCCACCATCGACGTGAAAGACGCCGCAGGCCAGCCGATGAAAAACGTGATGGTGAAAATCAGCCGGGGAGTTTCCTACTCGCGCGCCAACAGCGCCACATCGGCTTCAGGCGCCACAGACGATATTACGTTACGTAATGTGATGCCGTCCGGCCTTGCGACATACCTGCTGGATACCTCGGCGAAATATCTGTATGCGCAAACCGATGCCCAGGGACAGGTGACATTTACCCTTGCTCAGGACAGTACCTCCGGTTTAAAGACCACTATCAGCGCCGCCACGATGGACGGCAGCAACCTGACGGACAGCAAAGACGCTATCTTTACCGTTATCACCAGCCCGGATACCGACAAGGCCACATACTGGGGTCATATGCCGGAAACCTTTACCAATAGTAAAGGGGTGGAGTTTGCCCGGCCGCTGCTGCGCGCCGAGCTTTCTTCAACCACGGATACTTCTGGCTATTCGGCAAATGGCGAAACCTGGTATACATGGAGCCGTTATCCAAACCTGTATCAGGATTCCGCCAGTCCGTGTGATCGCCTGGGGTTGCCGACGATGGATGATTTAAAAACGCTATATAGCGACTATCCGCAGGGCGGGCTAACGGCGGCCTTTGGGCTACCGGTGGCTGCGGGGAAATACTGGGGAGCGGGGGATTCGAAAGTCAACGATACGCACTCGACGAATAATTTCCAGTACATCAGGCTAAATACTGGCGAGACGACAACGACAAGCACCAATACTGCGACGGCGCAACTCTGCCTGACGAAGCGCAGGGTGCTGTCGATAGCGCTGACTTCCAGCGCCATGAACGCCGAAAAATCCGCGGCGCTGGCGAAGAAAGGAGAAAAAATTCCGCTTACGGTGACCGTCACCGACGGCGACGGTACGCCGCAGCCCAATGTCCCCATTCGTCTGGGGCGAGGGAACTATTCGCAAAACCGGGCGGGCGGCGATGAAAACGGCAGCAACAGCGACATGCTGCTAACGCCAATTGCGCCGCCAGCGGATGCCAAAGTATTTGCCTATCATTATTCCGGCGAGCAACTCTGGTATTGGTACGGCACCACGGATGAGAGCGGTAGGGTGCAGTTTGAACTGACGCAGGATAACACTCCCGGCCTGAAAACACGGCTGGAGGCGATGCTTCCTGACAATCCGCCGACGGTCAGCGATATGGACGCGATATTCACCGTCATTACCAGTCCGGACAGCGATAAAGCCAAATACTGGGGACATATGCCGGAAATCGTTACCAACAGCGCGGGCGTGAAGTTCCGGCGTCCGCTGCTGGCGGCGGAGATGACGTCGAATAGCGGTACTTACCTGGTTAACAATGAAAAATGGCCCTTAGTTACCGCAGCGAACACTGAAAAAGCGGGCGCAACCGGCTGTGATGCGGAATACCAGCCGTTGTCAGGCGATCTACAAACGTTGTATGGCGACAATCCCAACGGCGAAATCGGCACAAACTACGGCTGGCCGGTGGCGGGGAACAAATCCTGGTGGGCGGCGGATCGTGCGCCGAATACCGGATATTACCAATTTATAAACCTGAATAGCGGCGGTAAAGGTACCGCCAGTTCGTCGACTGCCACCGGTGCTCAGGTATGCCGGGTCGAGCCGCATACTTCTACTCCTGCCAGTATTACGCTGACCTCAACGGCGATGGACAGCGCGAAAAACGCGGCGGTAGTGGAGAAGGGAGGCGCGATGCCGTTAACGGTGACGGTAAAAGATAGCAGCGGTAACCCGGTCGCCAACGTCGGTTTTACGTTGTCGCGTGGCGATTCGAAAAATCGGGCAGGTACGGTGGTAACGGATGGCGACGTGGCAGCGGATGCCGGAGCAGACGATCTCATGCTTAAAGCGCTGACTCCCGCAAGCGCCAGCCAAAGTATGACCACCACCGGGATTGTCTTTACCGGCACTACTGGCAGCGACGGTACGGCAACGTTTACGCTTAATCAGGATAAAAGCCTGGGGTTGAAAACGCCACTCACGGTGAAACTGACGGACAATACGGCTCTTCACGCATCACTGGATGTGATTTTTATGGTACTTACCAGTCCGGATACGGATAAAGCGTTGTTCTGGGGAAATATGGCGGATACGACATCCGTTAACGGAAAAACGCTGCATCGTCCGTGGCTTCAGGCTGAGCTGCTGTCAGGCGTGACGCCAGTATTTACCAACGGAGTGCATATAAATAACGAGTACTGGGCGATGGCGCATACGGTGGACAACACTAAATGGGATATTGCCAAACAGTGCGGTAGCCTTAGCAAAGCGCCGGATAATAACGACCTGTTGACGCTGTATCATTCCATTGGCTCGTTAGGCTGGCCGACGCAGGGCTATCCCTATTTATCTAAATCAACCTCGAGCGGCGGCATGTATTGCGGTGTGGATGAGAATACCAGGAGTCAAAACTGCGCCATTAAGCCGGCAAGTTCAGCAGGTTATGCGACGTGCGTGGATTAACGTATTAAGCGTCTGGCACGAAAAGAATCTGCTTTTCACGTTCCATTGAGCTTCATGAAAAAGTAATCGGCGCATTCATTGAAAAGTATATGTTCTGCTAACTGGAGTCACCACCGTTTGCCGCGAGTGTGTAAAAGCGCTGTCTCCCTTCTGCAACCCGGCATCTGGCGCTATCCATATACTCTAAATAATTCGAGTTGCAGGAAGGCGACATAAAGTAAGTGACTGGGGTGAGGGAACGCAGCCGCAGCACATGCAACTTGAAGTAGGACGAATATATTTACAATAACACCAGGTGTCGCATGATAAACACACCTTTTTGCCTCGCGAATCTATTTATTCCAATATATGTAATCATTAAATGTTATTTACAACGTGAATGCTTATAGAATGGATAAATATATTTATATAAATTATAAATCAAACAGAAATTGACCTGCCATTGAAATAATCCTTGAAATTGGTTAATAATTTGGCTTTGATAATATATTGTAACAGGTGGTTGCAATCATTCGTAGCGCCATGTTTTTGTTATTTATTATTTAACTCATTGATATACACCATTTAAACGTTATTTACAGCCCAATCAAAATCAAGCTTGCTTCGTGAACGTTATTAAAAGGAAATTTAAAAATTGAACAGGACCTACAGTATTGTCTGGAGCGCCGTGCGAAATATGTATATCGTGGCTTCAGAACTGGCGCGAGGCCACAGCAAAGTTAAAATACAGGCGCACGCTAATGAAGTCTCCCCTTTTATTAAAAAGCCTGAGTCAGGATGGACAATTAGTGCAAAACACAATGCGCTGACCTTTGCAATTGTTGCCGCGCTTGGGCTCGCCAGCCCGCTGGCCATGGCCGATAATTCGGTGTCCTACATTGACGGAGTTGACCACGACCTGAACGCAGAAACGTCGCCGATGTTCTATTCTGGCGCCGATGAAGGCGCCGCGCTGTACCTCGAAGGCTTACCTACTCAAGGCCAGGGCTGGCAGCCCACTTCAGCCACGGGCACGAATATCGAGATTGGAACGGACGGCGGTGGAGCCCCCCTTTCAAGTGGCGGTGATGCGGTGGCTACAGCGATTTCGCTCTATCGGGGAGCAACACTTGAACTGACCGAGGCAAAAATTTATACGAAGGGAAGATATACCCAAGGTATCAACCTCGACGAGCAAAGCAACCTGACGTTGAATGGAGGAAGCCTTGAGGTTGAAGGCAATTACGGCATTTTGACGCTCTATAAAAATTCACAAGCCACCCTGATTGGCACCGAGGTCACCGCAACGGCGGACACAAGCAGCGACATATCGTTACAGCAAGGCAGCACGCTGAACATCAAGGACGGGAGTAAAATCACGCTCACTAGGGGGCAATTGAGTGTGGTTGGCGACACGAACGGCAACGCCTTCCTGAATGTGAGCGATAGTACGGTGAGTTCTACGGGCGCGGATAGTACGGTTGTTGCCGCCAACCGGGGTATTCTCAATATCAAGAACTCTTCCGTCACGCACAATAACGCCACAGGTGCCGCCATTGAGGCATCAAGCGCGTCGACGCTGAACGTTTCCGGTGATGATAAGAGTCAGATGATCGTCAACTCCAAAGGCGTTGGCGTGAAAGGCATTGCTTCAAGCGTAGAGATTGACGGAGCAACCATCACCGCCGACGACGACGGCATTTTAATGACAAGCCAGGGAAAAAGCGGTTGGTATGACGATACTAACGCGTTAACCGTCAATAATGCGAACGTCGCCTCCCAAACCGCCGCGCTGCACGTTGACAGCAAAACGAATATTAACGACCCTATCGAGCTCACCAACAGCACATTGACTGGTCCGACCGCCATCAAACTGGAAAGCGCGGTGACCGTACAGGCTAACAGTACAGCGCTTGATGGCAACGTTGACGCGGGAATCACCGCATCGTCCTTGTCACTGACCAATTCTTCACTGCAAGGAAGCGTCAACGGCGTTTATAGCTCATTAACACTCGACGCCGACAGCCAGTGGACCATGAGCGGCAGTTCGGCGCTTGGAAGCCTGACCAGCAATGGCGAAATTACCCTCGGAGACGGTAGCGCTTCGGCAAAAACATTACAAATCACTAACGCGCTCACGCTACAAAACGATAGCCAACTGAACATCACGCTATCTGCCACTGACTCCCCGGCGATCACCACCGCTAGCGCCACACTTGATGGTTCACTGACCTTAAATCTCGATTCAACAGCGGCTTTTGGAGACCCGACATCGGATCAACAGTTCAAGTCAATTACCCTGATTGATTCTGATAACGCAATAAGCACCAATGTTGACAGTCTGACAACGAATATCGACACCGACTCACTGCCAGATTACCTGACCTTCGGCGTCGACGTTGACGCTAACGATAACACCAACTTCGTTCTGGAGCAGCAGCTCAGTTGGAATGCTAACGCGACTTCCATTAGCGAAGCGAGCGGCACCTTTACCCTCGGTGATAATGAAACGTTTGAAGTTACCAGCGAGCTGAGTAAGGTTTCCCCCGTACCTGGCGGCTGGGACGGCGAAACGTTGACCAAAGAAGGCGATGGCACGCTCATTCTCAGCAACACGGCGAATGACTATGGCAATACCAACATTAACGGCGGTACGCTGTCTGCGAATGATGCCGCCGCGCTCGGCAGTGGCGACGTGGCCATTGCAGAAAACGCAAAGCTTGAGTTGGGCCAGGGAACGCTGGATAACAACGTCACCGGCGGGGGCCAAATTATCAAAAGCGGTAGCGGTGATCTCATCGTGACCGGCGATAACACTTACTCCGGCGGCACCACCATTACCGGCGGTATGCTGACGGCTGACCATGCGGATTCGCTGGGTACCGGGGCTATTGCCAACAACGGCGTGCTTCAGGTCGGCGAGGGCGAGCTGGAAAATACGCTTTCCGGCAGCGGTTCGCTGGTGAAAACCGGTATGGGCGAACTGACGTTAAGCGGTGATAACACTTACTCCGGCGGCACCACCATTGCCGATGGTGTGCTGATTGTCGCTAACGTTAACGCGCTGGGCGGCGGTGATGTCGATAACGCGGGTACGCTGAAGCTGGACGCGGAGGGCGAATTCAACCTTGCGAATGTCACGACCCAGTCTGGAGCAACGACTGAGCTGGCCAAAGGTACGACGCTCAACGTCGACTCGCTGACTCAGCAAGCCGACAGTACGCTGAATATTGACCTCAGTAAGGCCAACGAAAGCGCCATTACCGCCGACAGCGTCACGCTGGCTGGTACGCTGAATGTTACCGGCATCGGCAGCGTTACAGACAGCTGGACGCCTGAGGCATACACCTACACGCTGATTGACAGCGACAGCGCCATTACCAGCGATTTCGACAATCTGACCGTCGCGGGAATGAGCAGAGAAGATGTTGACTTCCTGACTATCGACGGGAAAGTCGACGAAGCAGACAACACCCACTATGATCTGACGGCCTCCCTCTCCTGGTATGCGGACAGAGACAACGCTTCTACCGACGCTCACGGTACCTTTACCCTTAGCGACCCTGACGGCAGCTTTAACGTTGCGGCTAATCTGACAGACGTTGACGACACGCTTGATCCGAATAGCACCTGGGACGGTAAATCGCTGACCAAAGAAGGCGCAGGCACGCTGATCCTCTCCGGCGACAACGACTACAGCGGCGGCACCACCATCAATGAAGGTACGCTGGTTGCCGCCAGTACGACGGCGCTGGGCACCGGTCTGGTAGACAATAACGCCACGCTGGTGCTGGACGCAGACGGTGAAGTCAGCGCGGTGGGCGGCATCACCACTCACAGTGGTGCGACAACCCAACTGGCGCTCGGCACCTCGCTGGATCTCGGCGACAGCGCGTTAATTCAGCAAGATGGCAGTATGCTGAACGTTGAGCTGAATAGTGACTCAGTGCAACCGCTGATTACCGGTGGCAGCGCCACGCTTGGCGGCGATCTGGTCATCAGCGACGACGGCCTGCAAACGCGCGCCTCCGACGCGGAGTTCCAGTCCTTTAAACTGATGGATATGACCAGCGATATCAGCGGCGACTTCACCAGCCTGACGATGAACCTCACCGACCAGCCGGACTATCTGACCGTAACCGGGACAATCAATCCTGAAGATGCGTCAGAATATATGCTTACCGAAGGGCTGAGCTGGAATGCGACCGCCACGTCAGCGACGCCAGCACATGGCACTTTTACCCTGGGCGCAGGCGACAGTTTTGAAGTCACCAGCGTTCTGGGCGATAAAACCGGCAACGGCGACTGGGACGGTAAATCGCTGACCAAACTGGGCGCGGGTAAACTGACGCTGAGCGGCGCGAATACCTATAGTGGCGATACTAACGTACAGGAAGGCACGCTGTGGCTGTCCGGGGACGGCTCGATTGGCGAGATGGGCAGCCAGCAGGCGGTGAACGTCGCCTCTGACGCGATCTTTGGCGGCAGCAACGGTACTACCGTTAACGGTAAGGTGACCAACGAAGGGACGCTGGTCTTCGGCGACAGCGAGGAAACAGGCGCCATCCTCACCCTCAATGGCGATCTGATCAACATGGGGACGCTCACCAGCGGCAGCTCCTCCAGCACGCCAGGCAATACGCTTTATGTCGATGGCGATTACATCGGCAATGGCGGCTCGCTTTACCTGAATACCGTCCTGGGCGACGATGATTCGGCGACCGATAAGTTGGTCATTACCGGCGATGCCTCCGGCTCCACCGATCTGTACATCAACGGCATCGGCAGTGGGGCGCAGACCACTAACGGTATCGAAGTGGTGGATGTTGGCGGCACATCGACAAGCGATGCGTTTGTGTTAAAAAATGAAGTTAACGCCAGTCTGTATACCTACCGTCTGTACTGGAATGAAAGTGACAACGACTGGTATCTGGCGTCAAAAGCACAGTCTGATGATGACGACAGCGGCGGTGATGTCACGCCTCCGGACGACGGCGACGATGGCGGTAATGTCACGCCTCCGGACGATGGCGGCGATGTCGCACCACAGTACCGTGCGGATATCGGCGCGTACATGGGCAACCAGTGGATGGCGCGCAACCTGCAAATGCAGACCCTCTATGACCGCGAGGGCAGCCAGTATCGTAATGCCGATGGCAGCGTATGGGCACGCTTCAAAGCGGGTAAAGCGGAATCCGAGGCTGTCAGCGGCAATATCGATATGGACAGCAACTACTCCCAGTTCCAGTTAGGCGGCGACATTCTTGCCTGGGGCAACGGCCAGCAGAGCGTTACCGTTGGCGTCATGGCGAGCTACATCAACGCCGATACCGACAGCACCGGTAACCGTGGCGCAGACGGTAGCCAGTTCACCAGTAGCGGCAACGTAGACGGCTACAACCTCGGCGTCTATGCCACCTGGTTTGCCGATGCCCAAACGCATAGCGGCGTGTACGTCGACAGCTGGTATCAATATGGTTTCTACAACAACAGCGTAGAGAGCGGTGATGCGGGCTCTGAATCTTACGATTCAACCGCTAACGCCGTCTCGCTGGAAACTGGTTATCGCTACGATATTGCGCTGAGCAACGGCAATACGGTTAGTCTGACGCCGCAGGCGCAGGTTGTCTGGCAGAATTACTCAGCGGATAGCGTGAAGGATAACTACGGCACCCGGATCGATGGTCAGGATGGCGACAGTTGGACAACGCGTCTGGGTCTGCGTGTTGACGGCAAGCTGTACAAAGGCAGCCGTACGGTTATCCAGCCGTTTGCTGAAGCTAACTGGCTGCACACCAGCGATGATGTGTCGGTATCGTTTGATGATGCTACGGTGAAACAGGATCTTCCGGCTAACCGTGCGGAGCTGAAAGTAGGTCTGCAGGCAGATATCGATAAGCAGTGGAGCGTTCGCGCTCAGGTTGCCGGGCAGACTGGCAGCAATGACTTTGGCGATCTGAACGGTAGCCTCAATCTGCGCTATAACTGGTAAGTTAGACAAAACCGGGCGGGTGTTCCCTGCCCGGTTTTGAGGCGAATGACAAACCGGTTGATCGTCGAATTGTGGTTACACCTTATCCGGCGTAGCGCGTGGGTTGGCTGAGGCGAAGTCGAACCCCAACATCGCGCTGCAAAGGGTGGGGGGGGGTTGGATTACGTGCCCGGCGTGACGGATTTGACTTCACTTTCAAGCCAGCCGTCCTCCAGTCGCGTGGTCATAATATCGCCTGCTTTGACCTGTTTGATCTTTTTCAGCACCTTGCCGTTCGTTGTCGTCGAAACCGTATAGCCGCGCGCCAGCGTGGCTAACGGGCTGACCGCTTCCAGATGCGTGACCGCGTTGCCAAAGCGTTCGCGCTGTTCGCTTAACCGTGAGCGGATATTCTCCGTCAGACGATATTCCAGCTGTTGGATGCGCGACTGCGCGCGGTGAATGCGCGGCTGCGGATTTTGCTGGCTCAGGCGTTGACTTACGCGCTGTTGGCGCTGAGTGGCCTGCTTAATCCTGGCCTCAAGCGCAAATCCCATCCGTTGGCGTAGACGTTCCAGGGCAGTTTGCTGGCGGGCCAGACGCAGTTGCGGATGTTGCTGTTGCAGACGGTGAAAAATCTGCGTGAAACGACGGCTGCGGTTGGCGAGGTAGTAGTCCATCGCCATGCCCAGACGCTGCTGGGCGGACTGGATCTGACGCAACAACTCCTGCTGGTTACGGCTGACAATTTCTGCCGCTGCTGATGGCGTCGGCGCGCGCAGGTCGGCGACAAAATCAGCTATCGTGACGTCCGTTTCGTGACCGACGGCACTGACCACCGGAATGCGGCTGGCAAAAATCGCCCGCGCCACGCGTTCGTCGTTAAAACTCCACAAATCTTCCAGCGAACCGCCGCCGCGCCCGACGATCAGTACATCACACTCGCCCCGCGCGTTCGCCAGTTCTATAGCACGAACGATCTGCCCCGGCGCGTCGTCGCCCTGGACTGCAGTCGGGTAGATAATAACGGGCAGGGATGGGTCACGACGCTTCAGCACATGGAGAATATCGTGCAACGCTGCGCCGGTTTTCGAGGTGATCACCCCCACGCAGTGGGCCGGGGAGGGCAGCGGTTGTTTATGCTGCTGATCGAACAAGCCTTCGGCCTGGAGTTTGGCTTTTAGCTGCTCATATTTCTGCTGCAACAAGCCTTCGCCCGCTGGCTGCATACTTTCGGCGATGATTTGATAATCGCCGCGCGGCTCGTACAGCGTAATGTTGGCGCGTACCAGCACCTGCTGCCCGTGCTGCGGACGGAACGTCACCCGGCGATTGCTGTTACGGAACATCGCACAGCGCACCTGAGCGGTATCGTCTTTGAGCGTAAAGTACCAGTGGCCTGACGCAGGTTGCGTGAAATTAGAAATCTCGCCGCTGATCCATACCTGTCCCATCTCCTGTTCTAACAGCAGACGAACCGTCTGGTTAAGGCGGCTTACGGTAAAAATTGAGGAAGTTTGAGAGGATAACATGTGAGCGGGATCAAATTCTAAATCAGCAGGTTATTCAATCGATAGTAACCTGCTCACGGGGGATCGCAAGCACTATTTGCAAAAAAATGTAGATGCAACCGATTACGTTCTGTATAATGCCGCGGCAATATTTATTAACCTCCCAGGTGAGATATTGCCCATGCTACGTATCGCTAAAGAAGCCCTGACGTTTGACGACGTCCTCCTTGTTCCCGCTCACTCCACCGTTCTGCCGAATACTGCCGACCTTAGCACGCAGTTGACGAAAACCATTCGTCTGAATATTCCTATGCTTTCTGCGGCGATGGACACCGTGACGGAAGCGCGCCTGGCAATTGCCCTGGCTCAGGAAGGCGGCATTGGTTTTATCCACAAAAACATGTCCATCGAGCGCCAGGCGGAAGAAGTTCGCCGCGTGAAGAAACACGAGTCCGGCGTAGTGACCGACCCGCAGACCGTCCTGCCAACCACCACGTTGCATGAAGTGAAAGCCCTGACCGAGCGTAACGGTTTTGCGGGCTATCCGGTGGTGACTGAAGATAACGAGCTGGTGGGTATCATCACCGGTCGTGACGTGCGTTTTGTGACTGACCTGAACCAGCCGGTTAGCGTTTACATGACGCCGAAAGAGCGTCTGGTGACCGTTCGTGAAGGCGAAGCCCGTGAAGTCGTGCTGGCAAAAATGCACGAAAAACGCGTTGAAAAAGCGCTGGTCGTTGATGATAACTTCCATCTGCTTGGCATGATTACCGTAAAAGATTTCCAGAAAGCGGAACGTAAACCAAACTCCTGCAAAGATGAGCAGGGCCGTTTACGTGTCGGCGCGGCGGTCGGCGCAGGCGCGGGCAACGAAGAGCGCGTTGACGCGCTGGTGGCGGCAGGCGTTGACGTACTGCTGATCGACTCCTCTCACGGTCATTCAGAAGGCGTGTTGCAACGTATCCGTGAAACCCGTGCTAAATATCCTGACCTGCAAATCATCGGCGGCAACGTCGCGACGGGCGCAGGCGCTCGCGCACTGGCGGAAGCCGGTTGCAGCGCGGTGAAAGTGGGTATCGGCCCTGGCTCTATCTGTACGACTCGTATCGTGACTGGTGTGGGCGTTCCGCAGATCACCGCTGTTTCCGACGCGGTGGAAGCGCTGGAAGGCACCGGGATTCCGGTTATCGCTGACGGCGGTATCCGTTTCTCCGGCGATATCGCCAAAGCCATCGCCGCAGGCGCGAGCGCTGTCATGGTGGGCTCTATGCTGGCCGGTACCGAAGAATCCCCGGGCGAAATCGAACTCTACCAGGGCCGTTCGTACAAATCTTACCGCGGCATGGGCTCGCTGGGCGCGATGTCCAAAGGTTCCTCCGACCGTTACTTCCAGAGCGACAACGCCGCCGACAAACTGGTGCCGGAAGGTATCGAAGGCCGCGTAGCCTATAAAGGTCGCCTGAAAGAGATCATTCACCAGCAGATGGGCGGCCTGCGCTCCTGTATGGGGCTGACCGGTTGTGCTACCATCGACGAACTGCGTACTAAAGCGGAGTTTGTGCGTATCAGCGGTGCGGGTATCCAGGAAAGCCACGTTCACGACGTGACCATCACCAAAGAGTCCCCGAACTACCGTCTGGGCTCCTGATTTTCTTCGCCCGACCTTCGCGTCGGGCGATTTATTTAATCTGTTTCACTTGCCTCGGAATAAGCGTCAATGACGGAAAACATTCATAAGCATCGCATCCTCATTCTGGACTTCGGTTCTCAGTACACTCAACTGGTTGCACGCCGCGTGCGTGAGCTGGGTGTTTACTGCGAACTGTGGGCGTGGGATGTGACAGAAGCACAAATTCGTGACTTCAACCCAAGCGGCATTATTCTTTCCGGCGGCCCGGAAAGCACCACCGAAGAAAACAGCCCGCGCGCGCCGCAGTATGTCTTTGAAGCAGGCGTGCCGGTATTTGGCGTCTGCTACGGGATGCAAACCATGGCGATGCAGCTTGGTGGTCATGTAGAAGGTTCTAATGAGCGTGAATTTGGTTACGCGCAGGTTGAAGTATTGACCGACAGCGCGCTGGTTCGCGGTATTGAAGATTCCCTGACCGCCGACGGCAAACCGCTGCTGGACGTGTGGATGAGCCACGGCGATAAAGTGACGGCGATTCCGTCCGACTTCGTGACCGTCGCCAGCACCGAGAGCTGTCCGTTCGCCATTATGGCCAACGAAGAAAAACGCTTCTACGGCGTACAGTTCCACCCGGAAGTGACCCATACCCGCCAGGGTATGCGTATGCTGGAGCGTTTTGTACGCGATATCTGCCAGTGTGAAGCCCTGTGGACGCCGGCGAAGATCATCGACGACGCCGTGGCGCGCATTCGCGAGCAGGTGGGCGACGACAAAGTAATCCTCGGTCTCTCCGGCGGCGTGGATTCTTCCGTCACCGCGATGCTGCTGCACCGCGCGATCGGCAAAAACTTGACTTGTGTATTCGTCGACAACGGCCTGCTGCGTCTCAACGAAGCCGAGCAGGTGATGGACATGTTTGGCGACCATTTTGGTCTGAACATTGTTCACGTACCGGCAGAAGATCGCTTCCTGTCCGCGTTGGCTGGCGAAAACGATCCAGAAGCCAAGCGTAAGATCATCGGTCGCGTTTTTGTGGAAGTGTTCGACGAAGAAGCGCTCAAACTGGAAGACGTGAAATGGCTGGCGCAGGGCACCATCTACCCTGACGTTATCGAATCTGCGGCGTCTGCAACCGGTAAAGCGCACGTCATCAAATCTCACCACAATGTCGGCGGCCTGCCGAAAGAGATGAAGATGGGGCTGGTTGAACCGCTGAAAGAGCTGTTCAAAGACGAAGTACGTAAGATTGGTCTGGAGCTGGGCTTGCCGTACGACATGCTGTACCGTCATCCGTTCCCGGGGCCGGGCCTCGGCGTACGCGTACTGGGCGAAGTGAAGAAAGAGTACTGCGACCTGCTGCGCCGTGCTGACGCCATCTTCATTGAAGAACTGCGTAAGGCGGATCTGTACGACAAAGTCAGTCAGGCGTTTACCGTGTTCCTGCCGGTCCGTTCCGTAGGCGTCATGGGCGATGGTCGTAAGTACGATTGGGTGGTCTCTCTGCGTGCTGTCGAAACCATCGACTTTATGACCGCACACTGGGCGCACCTGCCGTATGACTTCCTGGGTCGCGTTTCCAACCGCATCATCAATGAAGTCAACGGGATTTCCCGTGTGGTGTATGACATCAGCGGTAAACCACCGGCTACCATTGAGTGGGAATAAGCCGATAACCCTTCCTGTGTTTTCATGAACAGGTAAAAGGAAATTTAACCCTCTGTTTTTGCAGAGGGTTTTTATTTATGTGCATAGATGCATTTTTTGTGTAGCGCACAGCTCCTGACGGCAAATTTGACGTAATTACGAACCCACGAAGGTTGGCTGTATCTTGCCGTGGTCGTTGATTTGTTCTCGCGCAAAGTTATCGGCTGGTCAATGCAACCACGAATGACAAAAGATATTGTCCTGAATGCGCTTCTGATGGCCGTGTGGCGACGTCATCCCAAAAACAGGTGCTGGTTCATTCTGATCAGGATAGTCAGTACACCCGCTATGAATGGCTGAAATCGCACGGACTGGAGGGCAGTATGAGCCGTCGTGGCAACTGTCATGACAATGCGGTTGCAGAAAGCTTTTTCCAGCTACTGAAGCGTGAACGGATAAAGAAAAAGATCTACCAACGACTCAGAAGTGCCCAGGTTATCCGTGGCGATTCAGCCCAAATAAGGGGTATTTAAAATATAATAACTTTATTCTTCAACTATATAACCAACGTCCAGCTTTAGCACTTTCAACGAGCATACCAACCGTTAGTGGCTTACGCGGATCAGGCTCTTTACTTCCAAAGTACTCTGGATTCAGATAGTTGAGTATGTCAAATCCTTCTGGATCTACATTCCAACGCTTGAAGTACTCTTGTAGAAGTTCTTCACTATCTTCAAAAACGAGTTTAAGATCATCCCTAATACTGGTATCAAGCGTGATGGTTCGCTTTGGCCCACAGAGAAAGTACTTTTTAGTGTTATATTCCTGATCGATAAAATCGATAATTTCTTTCTTAATATCTCTCATTAGAAGTACGTCCACTGAATGCGATCTTTAGGAACCGCCACACGATTAAATGTATCTTTAATATCACGCTGGATATCATAAATCGTAGTGAATGTCATAACCCAACCGAGCCAGGGTACATTACGACCAACGAAACGACCTAAATTATTCGTTGAGCTTAGCTGTAATGAGTTGATGGTTTTGCCTGTCAACGTTGGTAATCTGATCCCAGGTGGCAGTTTATAGTTCAACCAATTACTGATGTACTTAGAAGCAATTGATGTTCCTGGAGTTGTCCCACGAGGTTTACCCCTCGTAGGTAGAACTGGTTGCCCTGAGATAACCAGTGCAGCATCGACCGCTGAGATCCCCAGATGATCGCTCACAACGGCGATGGTGATAGCCCACCATAGTTGTTGTGGTGTCAGGTTGGATAACCCGCCGTAGAAGTACGTACCATTCAATGTTTCAGTAGTGTCCATTTACTCACCCCTTCTAACCATGACCAAAAATTATACAACACCTAATCTCTTTGTTCTAACTAATAATTACGGGGTAGTAAGCGATTCACCTCTTTGAAAAAAAAGATCATCGGGGTTGTTTTGCAGTACATGATAGGGGCACGCTGAAGGCTATCGGGTTTTGTATTCGGTCGAGGGAATCTTAGTAACCGCGCATGTGATCTTATCACCCAGGCAGGATATCCCGCGGTTGCTCTTTAAGCGTCTGATCATGGCCTGAACCCATTGAGTGGGTTGTCTTTTTGCGTTAACGCTAAAGCTTCTTTTTCTTGCGCGGGCTTTTTAACGGATAACAGCTTAACGTTGTCCCGGTGTGGTGACAGAAAGCGATGACTGTTGCGCTTCTTTTTTATCCTGATGGTGCTGCCAGGCGCCGATAGAAGAGTAGACGAAACGTCCAAAGAAGAAGAGAAAACTGATAAGCAGTACGATACGGGTCATGCGAGTGTTAAATCGATGTCGTTTTCGCATACTGTTGGCCTGACTCACAAAGGGTTCCTTAACGTTGGCCCAGCGGTATGGGCGGGATCAGGCTGGGTTCTTCAAGGGTATTATCAAGGCGAAGAACGTAACAAGCCTGCGTTCACTCTACATTAAGGCATACTGCGAACCGATGGTCAATTCCTCTTAATGTAAAATTGCGTCAGTTGATTTATCTTATATTGTTATGGAAGATAATTTTAGTATTTACATTAATAATAAATTAATGATAACAAAGAATAAAAAGGCGAATAAAGGCTGCAGGAGAAAGGTAATAATTGACTTAAATCAAATGTTACTTTTGTTTAATAATTACAATCGATGACTATCGTGTGATGTATATCGCATCATCAATTTAAAGTCAGGTGGGATGCCTGTCTGTTAACGCCCCTTTGGGATTGGGGGGTTCTGCTGAGCATCTATGAAACTAAATAAAACTTATATAAATATCAGAGATAAATGGTGGGGACTACCGCTCATTCTCCCTTCGATTTTACTACCTGTTTTAAGTAGCGCAAATACTTATGCGCTTACCAGCACTGGAAATGTGGTTCTTTTTTACCTGCCGTTAGCTTTTATGCTTAGCCTGATGCTCTTTTTCGGCTGGGCAGCACTGCCGGGTATTGTGCTTGCTATCTTCTGGCGCAGATACCCGCAGACAGGGCTGTATGAAACCCTTTCTGTGACGATGCACTTTATCATTACTATCGTGCTAAGTTGGGGCGGCTATCGTGTCTTTTCCCCACGGCGAAACAATGTTTCCCACGGCGACGCCCACCTGTTGTTTCAACGAATATTCTGGCAGGTATTTTGTTCTGCAACATTATTTCTGGTCATCTACCAGTTTGCCGCTTTTGTTGGCATGTACGAAAGCAAAGCCAGCCTGATGGGGGTAATGCCCTTTAATATCAACACGCTGATTAATTACCAGGCGTTACTGGTCGGTAACCTTGTCGGCGTGCCATTGTGCTATTTTATTATTCGTACTCTCCGCAATCCGCTGCACCTACGGGGGTATTATCAGCAATTAAAGCTACAGATTGATAGCAAGGCCACTAAAAAAGAGATCGTTATTTGGCTGGCCGTATTGACTACACTAATGTTTATACTGTGTATGCCATTGACTGATAATAGTTCAATATTTAGTACCAACTATACGCTTTCGTTATTATTGCCGGTCATGCTGTGGGGCGCGATGCGCTATGGCTATAAGTTTATTTCAATTATCTGGGCCGTCGTGCTAATTACGTCAATTCATTATTATCAGCGTTATATGCCCTGGTATTCAGGTTATGATACGCAATTAGCGATTACCTCTTCGAGCTATCTGGTTTTTTCTTTTATTGTTAATTATATGTCTGTACTGGCCACGCGTCAGCGCGTAGTGAGTGGTCGCGCACGGCGGCTGGCCTATCTTGACCCGGTTGTACATCTTCCCAATTTACGTGCGTTAAACCGCGCGCTCCAAAATGCGCCCTGGTCTACGATCTGTTTTTTACACGTGCCGGGCCTGGAGCTATTGGGTAAAAATTATGGCGTCATGCTACGCATCCAGTATAAGCAAAAGCTCTCTCACTGGATTACGCCGATGCTGGCCTCAAATGAGTGCGTCTACCAGATGTCAGGGCACGACCTGGTGCTGCGTCTTAATACAGAGGCGCATCAGCAGCGTATTGAAGCGCTGGATAAACATATTAAGCAGTTTCGGTTTATCTGGGATGGACTGCCGCTACAGCCGCCTGTCGGCGTGAGCTACTGCTGCGTGCGTTCTCCGGTTAGCCACCTTTATCTTCTGCTGGGCGAATTAAGCACCAGTTCCGATCTTTCGTTGACGACTAACGCGCCGGAGGATTTACAGCGGCGCGGCGCAATGCACCTGCAGCGCGATTTGAAGGGCAGAATTGCGATGATGAATCGCCTGCAACAGGCGTTGGAGCACGATCATTTTTTCCTGATGGCGCAGCCTATTTTTGGTGTTCGTGGGGACGTTTACCATGAAATTTTACTGCGACTCAGGGATGACAACGGCGACGTTATCAACCCGGACAATTTTTTACCCGTGGCGCATGAGTTTGGTTTGTCTTCCGCTATCGATCTCTGGGTGATTGAAAACACGCTGCGGTTTATGGCGGCCAGCCGGGAATATATGCCCGCGCATCGTTTTGCCATTAATCTGTCGCCAACATCGGTATGCCGCGCCCGTTTTCCTGCAGAAGTTAAGCAGTTGCTTAAACAATATCAGGTTGAACCCTGGCAACTGGTTTTTGAGGTAACGGAAAGCAACTCTCTCACCAATGCTGAGCAGGCGCAGTTGACGCTGGGACAGCTACAGCAGTTTGGCTGTCAGATAGCGATTGATGATTTCGGTACTGGCTACGCCAGCTATGCGCGGCTGAAAAACGTTGACGCCGATATTCTTAAAATTGACGGCAGTTTTATTCGCAATATAGTGTCAAACAGTCTCGATTATCAGATTGTAGCTTCTATTTGTCATTTAGCGCGAATGAAAAATATGCAGGTCGTCGCGGAGTATGTCGAGAGCGAAGAAATACGAAGCGTCGTGCTCTCGTTGGGGATCGACTATCTTCAGGGATATTTAATTGGCGAGCCGCAGCTATTATCTGAGATTCAGTAAAGGCAGACGCCGCGGCGCGGCGTCTGGCCCACAATTTACGCGGCGATCTCCGGCGAGCTTTCTTCCTCAATATTGAGACGCCAGCCAGTTACCGCTTCCCAGTACTGCTGTTCTTTTTCCAGATCAAGCAGTACCAGCGCATTCTGGCTGAACCAGTCATGCGGAAAACATAACGTCCAGTGGCTGTCATCGGTCGTTAGCCGCAGCGTCGGCGGCGTGGTGGTCGCCTGCCGCTGGTTGTTCAGTAATACGCCCAGCCGAAGTAGCTGAATTAACGGCAGATACTGTTTTTTCTTAAACAGCGTAAAGCGGGGCATATCATCCAGTTTTATGGCTTTACGATGGTAACGTACCAGCGTCGCCATCATCATTTGCTGCTCCTGATTAAAGCCGGGCAAATCGCTGTGTTGCAGAATATAAGCCGAATGGCGATGTAAACCGCTGTGATTAATATTCAGTCCAACCTCATGCAGCATTGCCGCCCAGCGGAGCAACGCTTCAAGCTGCGGATGCGCCAGTTTTGGCTGCTGGGCCTGCCACTGTTCGTACATCTGCATGGTGGTTTCCAGCACGCGTCTGGCCTGTTCTCTGTCAATGTTGTATTGATTGGCCAGACTTTTTGCGGTACGGCTGCGAACATCCTGATGGCGGAAGCGGCCTTCCATTTCATACAGCACGCCTTCACGCAACGCGCCGTCGGAAAGGCGAAGCTCGCGGATAGCCAGAGCATCAAAAACGCCGCACAGAATTGCCAGGCCCGGCACAAAGACCGCTTTGCGTTCTTCAGACAGACCCGGCAGGCTGAGCGCATTAAAGGAGCGGTGCTTCAACACTTCTGACTTCAGTTTATCAAGGCGCTCCGGCGTAATGAAGCCATCTTTCTCACCCAGCGCCAGGAGAACTTCATGAGCGGCCTTAATCGTACCGGAAGCGCCCATCGCCACGTTCCAACCCTGAATACGATACTGCCAGGTTAAGGTTTCCAGTTTTTGCGCCGCCGCCATTCGGGCGCGCTGGAAGTTTTCTTTATTGATAACGCCGCCGGGAAAGTAGAGCTGCGCGAAGCTCACGCAGCCCATACGACGGCTTTCAACCAGCCTGGGTTCGAAGTTTTCGCCAATGACCAGCTCTGTTGACCCGCCGCCGATATCGATCACCAGCTTGCGGCCTTTTTCCGGCTGCGTATGTTCTACGCCCATAAAAATCAGGCGCGCTTCTTCGTTACCGGAAATAATCTCTATCGGGTAGGGAATAACCTTTTCCGCGCGTTTGAGAAAATCAGCGGCATTTTGCGCCTGACGTAACGTATGGGTGCCTACGATACAGACGCTGGAAGGGGAGAAACCTTGTAAGCGTTCAGCAAACAGCGACAGACAGCTAAGCCCCCGTTCCATGGCTTCTTCGCTGAGTTTGTTATCTGCGCCCAGCCCGTCCGCCAGATGGACGCGCTGTTTTAAGCGCCCGATAATCTGCATTGCGCCGTCAACCACGCGGGCAATAACCATATGAAAGCTGTTTGAGCCGAGATCGACCGCAGCGAACTCCTGCGGGCGGGGGGATTTATCGTAAATTGGCATAGCGTTAGTCTGGTTGCTCGAATGATTTGATGTAGTCATAAATTGCCAGCTGCGCCTGGACTTTACGGCGATTGCCGCGCGGTACGTAGCGGTTGCTGAGTTCTTTATCGATAAAACGCGCTTTTACCGTGTCGCTAAACAGAATGTCAATGATATCCAGGACGCGTTGTTTAAGCCGCGGGTCGAGGATAGGCGTAGCGACTTCGATACGGTAGTCAATATTACGCGTCATCCAGTCAGCTGAAGAGAGCCAAACTTGCTTATCACCGCCGTTTTCGAAAATATAAACCCGATCGTGTTCCAGATAGCGATCCACGATGCTAATCGCACGAATATTATCGCTAATGCCTTCCAGTTGCGGAATAAGAGAGCACATACCGCGCACCAGTAGATTGACCTGGACGCCCGAACCCGACGCGGCGTATAGCCTGTCGACCAACCCTTTATCGACCAGGTTGTTAAGCTTTAAGGTAATCCCTGACGGTAAGCCTTGCTGGGCATTGGCGATTTCACGATCGATCATCTCATACAGCAGACGCCGTGAGTTTTGTGGAGAAACCATCAAATAATCGAAAGTGACCGGGCGATAGGGGTTTTCAATAAAATTAAAGACCCGACGCACTTCATTGGTAATGCGCGCATCGGCGGTCAGCAGCGAATAATCGGTATACAGCCGCGCCGTTTTTTCGTTGAAGTTACCGGTGCCGATATGCGCATAACGCACCACGTCATCGCCCTCTTTTCGTGAGATGAGGAAGAGTTTGGCGTGAATTTTCAGCCCGGGTGCAGAGAAAATAACATGGACGCCCGCTTCGGTTAACCGCTTGGCCCAGTGAATATTTGCCTCTTCATCGAAGCGCGCCTGCAACTCCACCACCACGGTGACTTTTTTGCCGTTATGGGCGGCATGGATCATCGAGTCAATAATGCGCGAGTCTTTCGCTACGCGATAAATATTGATTTTGATCGCCAGCACGCTTGGGTCAAACGACGCCTGACGCAGCAGTTCCAGCACATGTTCAAAGGTGTGATAAGGATAATAGAGCAGCACATCACGTTCACGAATCGCGTCGAAACCGTTACGAAACTTCTCTTTATCAAACCAAAGATGGCGTAACCGCGGTAACGGTTTATTGACCAGGTTGGCTTTACCGACATTCGGAAAATTAATAAAGTCTTTAAAATTGTGGTAGCGCCCGCCGGGTACGATTGAGTCATACCGGGAGATCGTCAGTTTTTCCCGCAGCACGTCGACCAGCGCGGCGGGCATATCGCGTTGGTAGACAAAGCGCACAGGTTCAGCGGTCAGGCGCTGCTTCAGGCTGGAAGACATCAGCTCCATCAGACTGGATTCCATCTCATGCACCAGGTCATATTCGGCATCGCGGGTCATTTTCATCGAATAGGCATTAAGCGCGTCATAGTCGAAGAACCCTTTAAAAATGTCATCCAGGCAGTAGCGCAGAATATTATCCAAGAGGATCATCGGTTTGCGTCTGCGCGGTGTTTCCGGCGGCAGATTAACGAAGCGTGGGACTTTGTCGGACGGTATCTCCAGCAGCGCATAGTTGATGGTGTCGCCACGGATAATCTCCACCGCCAGATAGGTGTAATCATCCTTTAAAAACTGAACAAGATCCGTCTCCCGGTTAATGAGAATCGGGGTAATATGCTGGCGCAAATAGTGCTTAAAATAGTGGCGCAACCAGCTTTGTTGGTTCACCGAGAGCTGACGCTCGTTGATCAGAAAGATTTGATTACGCGCCATTTCCAGCAGTAATTCGTTGTACAGGCCGTCGAACTCCTGGTCTGCTTTCAACACGCGGGACTGAATTTTGCCTAACAAATGGCGTGAATGAGAATTTGAACCCTGTTCTTCGCTGATAATAATACGTCGTTTCAGTTCAGCGAAACGCACTTTGTAGAACTCGTCGAGGTTATTAGAATAGATTCCCAGGAACCGCATCCGCTCAATCAACGGGTTGGATTTGTCCGCCGCTTCCTGTAACACGCGTTCGTTAAATGCTAACCAGCTTAGTTCTTTCTCGATATATAGCTTTTCCTGACCCATTACTACCTATACTCCGTTTTATTCACGGGACACTGCCTGATGATTATGGCGAGCATTACGCGTTAATGTCCAACTGCGCCAGAAAAATATGACAATAAACTGATAGCATAAAGGAAGGGAAAAGAGTAGGCCGGATAGGCATTTATGCCGCCATCCGGCAAGCAGACGCAGTCCTGTTCGATGACGTATTATTCGTCAGACGCATAACCTTGCGGCGGCAGACGACGCCCGTCCAGCCAGGCGGCGTTATCGCGCATCTTTAGACGCCCCTGCGCAAACCAGCTAATCACCAGCGGATAAATCGCATGTTCCTGAGTCTGTACGCGTGCGGTGATATCATCTTCGCTGTCGTCGGCAAAAACCGGCACCTTCGCCTGGAGAATGACCGGGCCGCCGTCGAGTTCGTCTGTCACGAAATGTACCGAGGTACCGTGCTCCTCATCGCCGTTTTCCAGCGCCTGGCGATGGGTATGCAACCCCGGATATTTTGGCAGCAGGGAAGGGTGAATGTTCAGCAGACGCCCGTAGTAATGCGCGACAAACATCGGACTCAGAATACGCATAAAACCGGCCAGCACGACCACATCGGGCGCATACGCGTCTATCTTGCGAATCAACTCGCGATCGAAGGCGTCGCGGCTGTCAAACCGATCGGCAGTCAGCGCTTGCGCCGGAATGCCGGCTTCTCTGGCGCGTTCAAGGCCGAACGCGTCGGCCTTATTGCTGAATACTGCCCTGAGGGTGCCTTTAATTTTCTTCGCTTCGCAGGCATCGATAATCGCCTGTAAATTGCTTCCATTGCCGGAAATCAGCACCACAATATTCATTATTCAATAACCACACGCTGTTCGGAATCAGAGGCTTTGATGATACCGATTTTCCATGCGTTTTCACCTTTCTCGTTTAGCAGAGCAAGCGCTTTGTCCGCTTCCGGAGCGGAGAGCGCAATCACCATGCCGACGCCGCAGTTAAAGGTACGGTACATTTCATGTCGGCTGACATTACCGGCGGTTTGCAGCCAGGTAAAGATGGCGGGCCACTGCCATGACGACTCATTAATTACTGCCTGGGTATTCTCCGGCAGAACGCGCGGAATATTCTCCCAAAAGCCGCCGCCGGTGAGGTGGGCGATAGCGTGTACATCCACATTTTCAATCAGTTCCAGAACCGATTTTACGTAGATACGGGTCGGTTCAAGCAGATGATCGGCCAGCGGCTTCCCTTCCAGCAAAGTGGCTTGTGGGTCGCAGCCGCTAACGTCAATAATTTTCCGCACCAGCGAATATCCATTCGAGTGCGGGCCGCTGGAGCCGAGCGCAATCAGCACGTCGCCTTCGGCAACCCGGGAGCCGTCGATGATTTCTGATTTTTCGACTACGCCGACGCAGAAACCCGCCACATCGTAATCTTCGCCGTGATACATGCCCGGCATTTCCGCCGTCTCGCCGCCGACCAGCGCGCAGCCGGATTGCAGGCAGCCTTCGGCAATACCGTTGATCACGCTGGCAGCGGTATCGACATCCAGTTTACCCGTAGCATAGTAATCGAGGAAAAACAGCGGTTCCGCGCCCTGAACGACCAGATCGTTTACGCACATCGCCACCAGATCAATACCGATAGCGTCGTGACGCTTTAAGTCCATCGCCAGGCGAAGTTTGGTGCCTACGCCGTCAGTGCCGGAAACCAGTACCGGTTCACGATATTTTTGCGGCAACGCGCACAGCGCACCGAAACCGCCCAGACCGCCCATAACCTCCGGGCGGCGAGTTTTCTTCACTACGCCTTTGATTCGATCAACCAGAGCGTTACCCGCATCAATATCGACGCCGGCATCTTTATAGCTAAGAGAGGTCTTATCGGTCACTGCCTGGTTCCCCACGTTTTTTCTTGCGGTAAAAGTTAAATTCGGCGCAATTCTAACAGGGAAAGCAAACGTTTGCGAGCGTGGTCTGCGCCCTGGATATCCGGGCGATTTTTTTGGCATGGTTTCGGTCGCTGCTTGAAAATTTCTCTGTTGGTAAAAAAGAAAAGGATATCCAGCACTTGGTTTACGACAGGCGATCAGGACAGGCCATTCACCCTTAAAATTGCTAAGATTCAATCGGTTGTTAGCCTTTATCGCCTGTTTCAACGTGAGTGATTTATACTCACTTTTCCGCTATCAGCGCTTTTGGTTGATCCAGGTCAAGCATACATTGTGTTGCGCCAGAGAGGAAAAGCGGTATAATCCGGCGATTTTTTTTGTGGTTGCCAGTCATCTGAGGATAGGAGAAGAGTATGAAGATCGTGGAAGTCAAACACCCACTCGTCAAACACAAGCTGGGTCTGATGCGTGAAAACGACATTAGCACTAAACGCTTTCGTGAACTCGCCTCAGAAGTAGGCAGCCTGCTGACGTATGAAGCGACAGCCGACCTGGAAACGGAAAAAGTCACCATCGAAGGCTGGAATGGCCCGGTGGAAATCGACCAGATCAAAGGTAAAAAAATTACCGTTGTGCCGATTCTGCGCGCGGGTCTGGGCATGATGGAAGGCGTTCTGGAAAATGTACCGAGCGCGCGTATCAGCGTAGTCGGGATGTACCGTAACGAAGAGACGCTTGAGCCAGTACCTTATTTCCAGAAACTGGTATCGAACATTGATGAGCGCATGGCGCTGATCGTCGACCCGATGCTGGCGACCGGCGGTTCTGTCATCGCGACCATCGACCTGCTGAAAAAAGCAGGCTGTAGCAGCATTAAGGTGCTGGTGCTGGTCGCCGCGCCGGAAGGCATTGCGGCGCTGGAAAAAGCGCACCCGGACGTTGAACTGTACACCGCCTCTATCGATCAGGGGCTTAACGAGCACGGATACATTATTCCGGGGCTTGGCGATGCCGGCGATAAGATTTTTGGTACCAAGTAAGTGAATAAATAATTAAAAGCCGACTTTAAGAGTCGGCTTTTTTTTGAATAAAACAACTCATAACAAACACACTTAGAGGAAAACACTATGACGCGCCGTGCTATCGGGGTGAGTGAAAGACCGCCGCTTTTACAGACAATCCCGCTTAGTTTACAGCACCTTTTCGCCATGTTTGGCGCGACCGTGCTGGTGCCAGTTCTGTTTCATATCAACCCCGCGACGGTGCTGTTGTTTAACGGTATCGGAACACTGCTGTATCTCTTTATCTGCAAAGGTAAAATTCCGGCCTACCTCGGATCGAGCTTTGCCTTTATTTCCCCGGTACTACTGCTGTTGCCGCTGGGTTATGAAGTGGCGCTGGGCGGTTTTATTATGTGCGGCGTGTTGTTCTGTCTGGTTTCTTTCATCGTTAAAAAAGCGGGCACCGGCTGGCTGGATGTGATGTTCCCGCCTGCGGCAATGGGCGCAATCGTTGCCGTCATCGGTCTGGAGCTGGCTGGCGTCGCGGCGGGGATGGCCGGATTGCTGCCTGCGCAAGGGCAGTCGCCGGACACGAAAACAATTATCATCTCCATGGTCACGCTGGCGGTGACGGTGTTCGGCTCCGTACTGTTTCGCGGTTTCCTGGCGATCATTCCGATTTTGATCGGCGTGCTGGCAGGCTATGCGCTGTCATTCGCGCTGGGAGTGGTCGATACCACGCCGATTGCCCAGGCACACTGGTTTGCGCTACCGACTTTCTATACGCCGCGTTTTGAATGGTTCGCGATCCTGACGATTCTGCCCGCGGCGTTGGTCGTGATCGCCGAGCATGTCGGTCATCTGGTGGTGACGGCGAATATCGTCAAAAAGGATTTAGTGCGCGATCCCGGTTTGCACCGCTCGATGTTCGCTAACGGACTGTCGACGATCGTCTCCGGTTTCTTCGGCTCCACGCCGAATACCACCTATGGGGAAAATATTGGCGTCATGGCGATCACCCGCGTTTACAGTACCTGGGTTATCGGCGGCGCGGCGATTTTCGCCATTCTGCTTTCCTGCGTCGGCAAACTGGCGGCGGCGATTCAGATTATCCCGTTACCCGTGATGGGCGGCGTCTCGCTGCTGTTGTACGGCGTTATCGGCGCGTCGGGGATTCGCGTATTGATCGAATCGAAAGTCGACTACAACAAAGCGCAAAACCTGATCCTCACCTCGGTGATTTTGATCATCGGCGTGAGCGGCGCGAAAGTGCATATCGGCGCGGCAGAATTGAAAGGGATGGCGCTGGCGACCATCGTCGGGATTTGCCTGAGCCTGATTTTTAAACTGATTAGCCTGTTGCGTCCGGAAGAAGTGGTACTGGAGGCAAATGATGCGGAGTCTCCGCATCAGTAACGGGTTGCCGGGCAGCGATGCTGCCCGGTTCTATCTCAAGGGAATTATGTGGTAAACTCAGCGCGATTTTATGTCATCCTGGGTTGAGGTATCTCTGAACACACCGGCACAGCTCTCTTTGCCACTTTATCTTCCTGACGACGAAACTTTCGCAAGTTTCTGGCCGGGGGATAACGCCTCTCTACTGGCCGCGTTACAAAACGTGTTGCGCCAGGAACATAGTGGATATATCTACCTTTGGGCGCGTGAAGGCGCGGGCCGCAGCCATTTGCTGCACGCCGCCTGCGCTGAATTGTCGCAGCGTGGAGATGCGGTAGGCTACGTCCCGCTCGATAAACGTACCTGGTTCGTGCCGGAAGTGCTTGACGGTATGGAACACCTCTCGCTGGTGTGTATTGATAACATTGAGTGTGTCGCTGGCGATGAACTGTGGGAGATGGCGATCTTTGATCTCTATAACCGCATTCTGGAGTCCGGTAAGACGCGGTTATTGATCACCGGCGATCGTCCGCCAAGACAGTTAAATCTGGGCTTGCCCGATCTCGCTTCCCGTCTGGACTGGGGGCAAATCTATAAACTCCAGCCTCTTTCCGATGAAGACAAACTTCAGGCGCTACAGTTGCGCGCCCGGTTACGGGGGTTTGAACTGCCGGAAGATGTCGGGCGGTTTTTACTCAAACGTCTTGATCGCGAAATGCGTACGCTGTTTATGACGCTGGATCAGCTCGATCATGCGTCGATCACTGCCCAGCGAAAATTGACGATCCCGTTTGTCAAAGAGATTCTGAAACTGTAATACGCCGCGATGGCGGCGTTCAACGGTTAACCGAGGATGTCCAGCACCTGCTCAGGCGGTCGGCCAATGCGCGCCTGACCATTTGCCACCACAATGGGGCGCTCCATCAGTTTAGGGTGTTCAACCAGCGCCTGGATTAACGCCTCTTCACTCAGCTGGCTATCCGCCAGGTGAAGCGTTTTATAGAGATCTTCTTTCTGGCGCATCAGTTCGCGCGCGCTGGACATGCCCAACATACGCAGCAGTTCCCGCACGGTGGCGGCATCGGCGGGCGTATCCAGATAAAGCACCACTTCCGGTTCCACGCCGTTAGATTTCAGCAGGTTCAGCGTGTCGCGGCTCTTCGAGCAGCGCGGGTTATGGTAGATTTTAATCGTGTCGGTCATGAGTTCTCCTTGTGACGCCATCCGGCTAATAAACGGCGATTACATTTTCGTGTATGGCTTGAAGCGTTCCTGTAACTGGCGCAACTGGTCGATACGCGCATCGTAACGCGCCTGTTGCTGGCTACCCAGTTTTGCCTGGGCGCTGGCGCTACTGAGCAGTGAAATTGCCTGATCCAGTCGTCCCGCCAGCGCATAACTTTCAGCGCGCGCCGCCAGCTCCTGATCGCGGTTGTTCAGCGCGGCTTCGGCCTGAGCAAGCAGATCCCAGCCGTTACCGTCATCTTTATGGCTAAAGGTGTAGCGATTCAGAATGGTTTCCGCCGCTTTCGGCTGGCCTCCCTGGAGGTACGCATTGGCGAGGTTTAACTGCAGCACAGGATTAACGCGCAGATCGCGGGCATTTTTCAGGCGATTAATCGCGTCGTTGGCTCTTTTCTGCCCCAGGTCAATATCGGTGGCGAGGTCAAGATACCAGGCATTGTTCGGCTCTGCGCTTAACAGCGGCTGCAACGTTTTGCGCGCTTCATCGTACTTGCTCGCTTCCATCGCCTGCAACGCCCGGCCATATTGCGCCGCATGTTGCTGACGCACGTTGCCTTTAGACCACTGATCCAGCAGGTCGCTGGTGAGCTGGTTACGTCCGGAATTGTACATTCCCAGGGCGCGCGCTTTGGCGAAATAAAAGTCGGCGGAAGATTGCACCACGACCGGGCGCATCTGGTTGGCACGGTTGCGGGCATCCGCAAGGCGGCTTTCCGGTAAGGGGTGAGTGAGCAAAATTTCAGGCGGACGCGTGGAGTAACGCGCCTGGTCGAGCAGTTTTTCGAGGAAAG
This sequence comes from Salmonella sp. 741265073_HBA, assembly GCF_046569105.1. NCBI lineage: Bacteria > Pseudomonadati > Pseudomonadota > Gammaproteobacteria > Enterobacterales > Enterobacteriaceae > Salmonella > Salmonella sp. 741265073_HBA. The sequence continues at coordinate 119,620 of NZ_JBKFRY010000009.1, forward strand.
AGGGCATCGCCTGTGGGTCAAATCCGGCGCGTTGCAGTACCTGAATACCAATACGGTCGGCTTCTTGCTCATTTTGCTGGGTGAAACTTATCATTCCCTGGCGCGTTCCCGCCAGAGTACCGGTTAGCGCCGCCATACCGGCCTGTGGGCTGGCCATGGCCAGCAAAATGGAACCCAGCGCGCCCACCCAGGTAAGCGGCGCGCTGCGCTTTTGATCTTCCATCGCGCGCGCCAGGTGGCGCTGCGTCACGTGGGATATTTCATGCGCCATGACTGAAGCTAGCTGGCTTTCGTTATCCGCGTAGCGAAAAAGTGCCGAGTGCAACACCACATTGCCGCCAAAGAACGCGAACGCGTTGATTTCGTCATTATTGATCAAGAAAAAATGGAAGGGCGTTTTGACGGAGTCGGCGTGCGAGACCAGACGCATCCCCAGCGCGTTAATGTATTGCACCAGCAGCGGATCGTTGATTAACGGCGCGCTGCCGCGTAGCTGGCGCACATAAAAGTCGCCCATTTGCATCTCTTGTCCGATAGAAAGCGTGCTTCCTGCCGAGGTTCCCATATCGGGCAGCGTGTCGGCAGGGTCGGCAAATGCGGGCGCGACCTGACCGAGAGTCAATGCTGCAATGAGGGTTGCCACCAGGTTTTTTTTCAACTGCCTGAACATAACCTCTATCCTGTTGTTTTGAGATAGCCCTTTGACCAACGTCGTGAAATATCGTTCCACGCTCCGACACTTCATAAGTGTAACTGTGATGAGCACAGACTCACTATTTTAGTTTCCTGAATCAACGATAAAAAGCGAAGTCTTTTTTGTGACATTTCGATACAATTCGGCATCACAATCCCGCAGTTGAGTTCTGGGAAGGGTTTTATGCTCGAAATGTTAATGCAATGGTATCGCCGTCGCTTCAGCGATCCGGAGGCGATTGCCTTGCTGGTCATTCTGGTGGCTGGTTTTAGCATCCTCTTTTTCTTTAGCGGCCTGTTAGCGCCGCTGCTGGTCGCTATCGTACTGGCCTACCTGCTGGAGTGGCCGACGGCGCGCCTGCAGGCGATTGGCTGTTCCCGGCGCTGGGCAGCCTCCATTGTCCTTATCCTCTTTGTCGGCATTTTGTTATTAATGGCGTTTGTGGTGATGCCGATTGCCTGGCAGCAGGGTATTTACCTGATTCGTGATATGCCCGGTATGTTGAATAAACTGTCCGATTTTGCCGCGACCTTGCCGCGACGCTATCCGGCGCTGATGGATGCGGGCATTATTGATGCGATGGCGGAAAACATGCGTACCCGGATGCTTAACATGGGCGATTCGGTGGTGAAGTATTCGTTGGCTTCGTTAGTCGGGCTACTGACGCTGGCGGTATATCTGGTGCTGGTGCCGCTGATGGTCTTTTTCCTGGTAAAAGATAAAGAGCAGATGCTGAATGCCGTGCGCCGCGTGCTGCCGCGTAATCGCGGGCTGGCGGGGCAGGTGTGGAATGAGATGAATCAGCAGATCACCAACTATATCCGCGGAAAAGTGCTGGAGATGGTAGTGGTGGGCGTAGCGACCTGGCTGGGCTTTTTGCTGTTTGGCCTCAACTATTCGCTACTGCTGGCGGTACTGGTGGGCTTTTCGGTCCTGATCCCCTATATCGGCGCCTTCGTGGTGACAATTCCGGTGGTGGGCGTCGCGTTGTTTCAGTTTGGCCTGGGGACGGAATTCTGGAGCTGTTTTGCCGTTTATCTGATTATTCAGGCGTTGGATGGCAATCTGCTGGTACCGGTACTTTTCTCCGAAGCGGTGAATTTGCATCCGCTGGTGATTATTCTCTCAGTGGTGATTTTCGGCGGTCTGTGGGGTTTCTGGGGAGTGTTTTTCGCCATTCCATTGGCGACGCTGATTAAAGCCGTTGTCCATGCCTGGCCGGATGGTCAGGTGACGGATGCCTCATCCTGAGCGGTCTGTACAAAAGTTGTAAAGCGTGAACGACATCATAGTGCCCTGCCGCCATTTTGCGCACGCCTGATGAGGGACAAGCGCTTAGAAAGCCGCTCTTTTTTTAATGCCGCGCCGTGTTGCGGCATTTTTATTGTCGGAACCTACAAAATTCTCGCTGTAAAGCCGCCAAAATTTGGTGACTTAACCTAAGCATTCTTCTGAGAAATTCGTTAATAAGTGACATCATTGATGCGAGATTGCTTTTTTAATGTAAAGCGATAACGAAACAGGGAATGAGTGTGTTGAGAAAACATTACTTGAAAGGGTATACCGCGCGGCAAATTGTACAGCGAGCCATGAAAATTATTCCTTACTCGGTAAACGTCATGGATGAACATGGCGTCATTATCGCGTCTGGCGAACCTTCGCGGCTTCGCCAGCGTCACGAAGGGGCCATTCTGGCGCTGAAGGAAAACCGTATTGTAGAAATTGATTCCGCTACCGCCAATCAGCTAAAAGGCGTGCGATCCGGCATTAATCTTCCCATCTCTTTTCATGAACAGCTTATCGGCGTGGTCGGCATTACCGGCGAGCCGGAGGAGGTTCGCGCGTATGCCGAGCTGGTTAAAATGGCGGCGGAGCTGGTGATCGAGCATATGGTGCTGATCGAACAGCGACAGTGGGATAAACGCTATCGCGAAGAGCTGATCAACCAATTGATTTTTCGAGAAAATTCAACAGAGTCGTTGCGCTCTATGGCGGCCTATCTGGGTATTGATCTGGCGGTTCCCAGAGTGGTGCTGATTATTGAACTTTCCCAGCCGGATCGCGAAGCGCTACGCAATGTAATGGATTATTTCGAGAATCACGCGCGCAACCATTTGGTGACGTTTACCGAATTTAATGAATTAATCATTATTAAGCCTATCACGTTAAAAGAGGGAAAGTGGAATACCCGCCAGGAAATGGGCGAATTGCAGATTTTTAAATCATGGGCTGCATCATCGGGCTTTAGCCGTATTTTGGTTGGGGGTTATTTTGCCGGCGAGACGGGATTGCACCGATCTTTGCTCACAGCGAGAGCCACGCAGGCGATGGCGAAAAGACAAAAGCTGCGCAGCCAGTACATTTTTTATCATGACCACGCGCTTCCCGCGCTGCTAAGCGGACTGTCTGAAAGTTGGCAAGTGCAGGAGTTATCGCGTCTGTGGCTGCAACTGGCGCAACATGACGCGAAAGGCGTATTGCAACAGACGCTGCGGACCTGGTTTGAACATAATTGTGACCTGACGCAAACGGCCAAAGCATTGCATATTCATGTGAATACATTGCGCTATCGCTTACAGCGCTGTGAGGATATTACGCACATAAAAATCAACGAGTTAAAAAGTACGCTTTGGCTTTATATCGGTATGGAGCTCCAGGCCGAATCTGTACCGTCCGACAAGTTACCGCTGCCTGGTCGAATCGAAATTTGTTGAAAGCTCCAGCGGATTTTTAGGCGGGTTTTTCCATACTGCGCGCTCCATGTTAAAGGAGGCGCAGTATATGACGTCGATATCCACCCTGGGAGCCATTGCCGCATTGGTTGTGGCCATCGTATTAATTTTAAGAAAAGTGTCGCCAGCCTACGGCATGATGGCAGGCGCGCTGGTCGGCGGTTTGATTGGCGGCGCCGATCTTCTGCAAACCGTGTCGCTGATGGTGTCAGGCGCGCAGGGCATCGTTAATGCCGTATTGCGTATTCTGGCCGCAGGCGTACTGGCGGGCGTATTAATTGAGTCCGGGGCGGCGAATACGATTGCTGAGACGATTGTCCGCAAAGTGGGGGAAACCCGGGCATTATTGGCATTAGCCATTGCCACACTATGTTTGACCGCCGTCGGCGTATTTATTGATGTGGCGGTGATTACCGTCGCGCCGATTGCGCTGTCGATTGCGCGTAATGCAGGCCTGTCAAAAAGCGCTATTCTGCTGGCGATGGTCGGCGGCGGCAAAGCGGGTAACGTGATGTCACCTAACCCGAACGCTATTGCCGCCTCCGATGCGTTTCATGTTCCTCTTACCTCTATTATGCTGGCGGGCGTGGTTCCGGGCATCGTTGGGCTTATTATCGCCTATCTGTTAGCGAAACGGCTGAATAATAAAGGCGCGGGCGTCGCCGATCATGAAGTGACTCACCATGATGACTCCGTCGCCAGACCCGGTTTTCTGGTGGCGATTAGCGCGCCGCTGGTCGCTATTTTCCTGCTTTCTCTCCGTCCGTTTGCCGGCATTTCCATTGACCCGTTAATTGCCCTGCCCGTAGGGGGATTGGTCGGTCTGCTGTTGATGGGACGCGCGCGCCACTGTAACCAGTACATGGTCGCCGGTCTGATGCGTATGGCGCCTGTCGCTATTATGTTGCTGGGAACCGGTACGCTGGCCGGCATTATCGCTAATTCCGAACTTAAAGATGTCCTGATTCATGGCCTCACCGCTTCGGGATTGCCATCCTGGCTGCTGGCGCCCGTGTCTGGCGCCATGATGTCAATGGCGACGGCCTCAACCACGGCGGGAACGGCGGTGGCGTCCGGCGTTTTCTCTCCCACGTTACTTGAACTTGGCGTTTCCGCCCTGGCGGGAGCCGCTATGATCCATGCGGGCGCCACGGTGCTGGACCATCTGCCGCACGGCAGCTTTTTCCACGCGACGGGCGGCAGCGTCAATATGCAAATTCATGAACGTTTAAAGCTAATGCCGTATGAAACGCTGGTGGGGTTAGCCATTACCTTTATTTCTACTCTGATGTTCGGTTTCTTTGGTTTTGCAGGATAATCCCTATGAAAATTGTTATTGCTCCTGATTCATTTAAAGAAAGTTTGTCCGCAATGGCGGTCGCTGAGGCGATAGAAAAGGGGTTCCGCGAAATTTATCCTGACGCCGACTACGTTAAAGTGCCCATGGCGGATGGCGGGGAAGGAACCGTACAATCAATGGTGGAAGCCAGCGGCGGGCGTTATGTCGACCAGTGGGTACAAGGCCCGCTTGGGCAACCGGTGGCCGCGCGCTGGGGAATGCTGGGCGATAGCGATACCGCCGTGATTGAAATGGCGGCGGCATCCGGGCTGCATCACGTTTCGCCTGAATTGCGCAACCCGCTTAATACCACCAGCTACGGCACCGGCGAGTTAATCGTCGCGGCGCTGGAGCGTGGCGTAAAGCGTATTATTCTGGGAATTGGCGGCAGCGCGACGAATGACGGCGGCGCGGGGATGATGCAGGCGCTTGGCGTTATATTGCGCGATAAACAGGGGCGCTCGCTTTCTCCGGGCGGCGAGGCGCTGGCGGCGCTGGCCTCTATCGATCTGTCCGGTTGTCACCCATTGCTGCGTAAGGTATCGATAACCGTGGCGTGCGATGTCAACAATCCGCTGTGTGGTCCCCAGGGCGCATCGGCCATTTTTGGCCCACAAAAAGGGGCGACAGCGGAAATGGTGAACACCCTGGACGCGGCGCTGGAAAACTGGGGCCGACATATTTATCAGGCTACGGGACGTGAGGTGATTAACGCTCCCGGCGCGGGCGCGGCAGGTGGAATGGGCGCCACGCTTTTAGGATTGCTCAATGCGGAATTACGCGCCGGCGTAGAGATTGTCGTGGAAACGCTACAGCTTGAGCAGGCGGTTAAAGATGCCGATCTGGTGATTACCGGAGAAGGGCGGCTGGACAGCCAAAGTATTTGCGGCAAGACGCCGATTGGCGTCGCCAGAGTGGCGAAGCGGTATCATAAACCGGTTATCGCGCTCGCCGGTGGGCTGCAACACGATCATCACGTTGTGTATCAGCAGGGTATCGATGCGGCGCTGTCGATTTTGTCGCATATCGTTACGCTGCCGGAAGCCTTACACGAGGCGGAATATAACCTGAGCCTGTCGGCGCGCAATGTGGCGGCGATATGGCGTCTGGCGCGGCAAGCCTGACGGCACATTCCCTTTCCAGGCCGCACATCAGCGCGGCCTGAGGCTTTTACGCGTTTTCTTTCAGCCAGTTCAGCACCACATCATGGTGATTGCTGGTTTTAAAATCATTAAAGACGTGTTCAATCTTACCATCAGCGTCAATCAAAAAGCTGATGCGGTGAATGCCGTCATACGTTTTGCCCATAAACGACTTTTCGCCCCAGACGCCGAACTGTTCACACACCTGATGGTTTTCATCGGACAAAAGGGTAAAGTTCAGCAGCTCTTTTTCAGCGAAACGGGAGAGTTTTTCAGGTTTATCGGTGCTGATGCCCAGCACGTCCACGCCTGCTTTTTTGAGCTCGTCCATGTTATCGCGTAAGCCGCAGGCCTGCACGGTACAGCCGGGTGTCATGGCTTTTGGGTAGAAATAAACCAGAACGCGCTGTCCCTGGAAGTCGGTCAAATTTACTTGTTCCCCGTCTTGATCCGGCAAGCTAAATTTCGGTGCGATATCACCGGCTTTCAGTGGATTCATTACTTAACTCCATCCTGTTCATCATGTTGTGAGTAATTGACGACGTTTATACTGCCTTGCGCATTGAGTTCTGTACATAGTGCTTTAAAGGCTTGCTCAATATTTGCGGAATTTTGCGACGCCGGGCTATGTGCGGTGATTTGAATAAATAATTGCGCAGCTTTATCACCTTCAGCCGGCTGCGTGCGGGAGACCAGCTCCGCAATATTCATTTCATGACTATTAAACAGCGCGGTGAATCGCTCAATTAAATGCGGGGAGTCGGCGACCTCAACCTGAACCCATACCGTTGCGGGCATTGCCGGGCGGGGGCGGTCGGACGTCCGTTTCATCACAATCAGCAGATCCAGCTCCGCGCCTTTTAACGGCAATGTCGATTCAATCAAGGTAATCGCGTTCCACGTGCCGGACAACAGCATAATAAACGTGAATTCATCGCCCAGCATCGCCAGTCGGCTGTCTTCGATATTACAGCCGCAACTGCTGACATGGCGAGTAATGGTATTCACAATACCGGGCCTGTCGGCGCCCAGCGCAGTGATAACCAAATAGTGTTGTGATGACGGTGTCAAACCAGTTATTCCTTTGAGCGGTGAGGTAATCTTAAGGAAACCATAAAAAAAACCTGCATACAACAATCAGAACGGCTTTGGTCGCTTGCTTTTATTGCCATACCAAACGTACCATTGAGAGACTTGTTTGCACAGAGGATGGCCCATGTTCACGGGAAGTATTGTCGCGCTTGTTACGCCGATGGATGAGAAAGGTAACGTCAGTAGGTCTTGCCTGAAAAAACTCATTGATTATCATGTCGCCAACGGTACCTCGGCGATTGTTTCGGTTGGCACTACCGGCGAGTCTGCCACGCTAAGCCATGATGAACATGGCGATGTCGTGATGATGACGCTGGAACTGGCTGACGGACGTATTCCGGTTATCGCCGGCACGGGCGCAAACGCGACCGCGGAAGCGATTAGCCTGACGCAGCGTTTTAACGATAGCGGCATTGTTGGCTGCCTGACGGTAACGCCGTACTACAATCGCCCCACGCAGGAAGGTTTGTTCCAGCATTTCAAAGCCATCGCGGAACACACTGACTTGCCGCAAATTCTGTATAATGTGCCGTCCCGTACCGGTTGCGACATGTTGCCGGAAACCGTGGGTCGTCTGGCGGAAATAAAAAATATTATCGCTATCAAAGAGGCGACAGGGAACTTAACCCGCGTTCACCAGATCAAAGAGCTGGTTTCAGACGATTTTATTCTGCTTAGCGGCGATGACGCGTCTGCGCTGGACTTTATGCAACTGGGTGGTCATGGCGTGATTTCCGTTACGGCTAACGTAGCGGCGCGCGAGATGGCTGACATGTGCAAACTGGCGGCGGAAGGGCTATTTGCCGAGGCGCGCGCTATCAACCAGCGTCTGATGCCGTTACACAACAAACTATTTGTCGAACCCAATCCTATCCCGGTGAAATGGGCATGTAAGGCATTGGGTCTTGTGGCGACCGACACGCTGCGCCTGCCAATGACGCCTATCACGGACCATGGTCGTGACATCGTCAAAGCAGCGCTTCAGCATGCTGGCCTGCTGTAAAGTTTAGGGAGATTTGATGGCTTACTCAGTACAAAAGTCGCGCCTGGCGAAGGTTGCGGGTGTTTCGCTTGTTTTGCTGCTCGCTGCCTGTAGTTCCGATTCGCGCTACAAGCGCCAGGTAAGCGGCGATGAATCCTATCTGGATGCCGCGCCGCTTGCTGAACTTCACGCCCCGGCAGGAATGATCCTGCCGATAACGACCGGCGACTACGTTATTCCGGTCACGAAGGGGAGCGGCGCGGTTGGTAAGGCGTTGGATATCCGTCCGCCAGCGCAGCCGTTAGCGTTAGTGAGCGGCGCGCGTACCCAGTTCTCTGGCGATACCGCTACGCTATTGGTGGAGAATGGTCGTAGCAGCACGCTGTGGCCGCAAGTCGTCAGCGTGATTCAGGCGAAAAATTATCCGATTGAAAAACGTGACGATGCCAGCCAGACCCTGACGACCGATTGGGTGAACTGGAACCGCCTGGATGAAGACGAACAGTATCGCGGACGTTATCAAATCTCGGTGAAGCCGCAGGGCTATCAGCAGGCGGTAACGGTAAAACTGGTTAATCTGGAACAGGCTGGCAAGCCGGTCGCTGACGCGGCGTCGCTGCAGCGCTATAGCACGGAAATGATGAACGTCATTTCCGCCGGTCTGGATAAGACCGCTACGGATGCGGCAAATGCCGCGCAGAACCGTTCCGCCGCAACGATGGATGTGCAGAGCGCCGCTGATGATACCGGTTTACCTATGCTGGTCGTTCGCGGTCCGTTCAACCTCGTGTGGCAACGCCTCCCGGCCGCGTTGGAAAAAGTGGGCATGAAAGTCACCGACAGCACTCGCTCTCAGGGCAGCATGGCGGTAACGTACAAACCGTTGTCTGACAGCGACTGGCGGGATCTGGGCGCTAGCGACCCGGGCCTGGCATCCGGAGACTATAAATTGCAGGTCGGCGATTTAGATAACCGCAGCAGCTTGCAGTTTATCGATCCTAAGGGGCATACTCTGACGCAAAGCCAGAACGACGCGCTGGTTGCCGTCTTCCAGGCAGCGTTCAACAAGTAATTTAACAGGGCTGGAGTAATCCGGCCCTTTTTTCTGATAAGATACGCAAACGTGTGCGTCGGTACAAAAACGCGATTTAACCGCTATTTCGCACCACAATTACAGGCCGACGTCTCCGGCAGGCGTAGCAGGAAATGAATACTTATCGTTAATTCACACCCAGGAGTGTTAAAGATGCAAAAGCAAGCTGAGTTGTATCGTGGTAAAGCGAAAACCGTATACAGCACGGAAAACCCGGACCTGTTGGTGCTCGAATTCCGCAATGATACGTCAGCAGGGGATGGCGCGCGCATTGAACAGTTTGATCGCAAAGGCATGGTAAATAACAAATTCAACCATTTCATTATGACCAAACTGGCCGAGGCGGGCATCCCGACCCAGATGGAACGTTTGCTGTCTGATACCGAGTGTCTGGTGAAGAAGCTGGAGATGGTGCCGGTTGAATGTGTGGTGCGCAACCGTGCGGCAGGGTCGCTGGTCAAGCGTCTGGGCGTGGAAGAAGGCATGGAGCTTAACCCGCCGATATTCGATCTGTTCCTGAAAAACGACGCGCTGCACGACCCGATGGTGAATAGTTCCTACTGTGAAACGTTCGGTTGGGTAAGTCAGGAAAATCTGGCGCGTATGAAAGAGTTAACCTACAAAGCCAACGACGTACTGAAAAAACTGTTTGATGACGCGGGTCTTATCCTGGTGGATTTCAAGCTGGAGTTTGGCCTGTATAAAGGCGAAGTGGTGCTGGGCGATGAGTTTTCGCCGGACGGTAGCCGCCTGTGGGATAAAGAGACGCTGGACAAAATGGACAAAGACCGCTTCCGCCAGAGTCTGGGCGGTCTGATTGAAGCCTATGAAGCCGTCGCGCATCGCCTGGGCGTGAAATTAGATTAATTCCGCTTCTGACCGGGGGGCAACCGCTCTCCGGTATCATCCTTTCCTCATTCTGATAGCGTTTACCTGTGGTAATCCTGCGCCTGACCGCCTACGATCATCTGTATAACAAAGAGAGAATGAGGTGATTATGCGCTGGCAAGGGCGTCGTGAAAGTAACAATGTAGAGGACAGACGTAATCGGCCAGGCGGCCCCTCGCTGGGTGGCCCTGGCTTTCGTCTTCCGCGCGGGAAAGGCGGCATCATTCTGTTGGTGGTGGTGTTAGTCGCAGGGTACTATGGGGTGGATTTAACCGGTCTGTTGACCGGTCAGCCGGTTTCGCAGCAGCAGTCGACGCGTTCGATAAGCCCCAATGATGATGAAGCGGCAAAATTTACCTCGGTGATCCTGGCGACGACCGAAGATACCTGGGGGCAACTCTTTCAAAAAATGGGCCGCGGCTATCAGCAGCCAAAACTGGTGATGTACCGTGGTATGACGCGTACCGGCTGTGGTGCGGGTCAGTCCGTGATGGGGCCGTTTTACTGCCCGGCGGACGGCACCGTCTATATCGATCTCTCATTTTACGATGATATGAAAAATAAGCTGGGCGCGGACGGTGATTTTGCTCAGGGTTATGTCATCGCCCACGAAGTCGGCCACCACGTACAAAAACTGTTAGGTATTGAGCCGAAAGTACGCCAGTTGCAGCAAAACGCGTCGCAAACGGAGGTGAATCGCCTTTCGGTGCGCATGGAGCTACAGGCGGATTGCTTTGCCGGCGTGTGGGGACACAGTATGCAGCAGCAAGGCGTACTGGAGGCGGGCGATCTGGAAGAGGCGCTCAATGCCGCACAGGCTATCGGCGACGATCGCTTACAGCAACAGGGGCAGGGGCGCGTCGTGCCGGATAGTTTTACCCACGGCACCTCAGAACAGCGCTACAGCTGGTTTAAGCGTGGCTTTGACAGCGGTGACCCGGCGCAATGTAATACGTTTGGCAAAAACTTTTGATAAACCGGGGCAGGGATGTCTGATATCGATGCGCTACAGGCGTTAACGTCGCAAATGACACAGGAAGGCATTCGCCGTTTACTGGTCATCAGCGGCGATGCGGCGTGGTGCCGGGAGCGGGCCGAGGCGATACGCGCTGCGCTGCCCGGTGACTGGCTGTGGGTCGCGCCTGACGCGCCCGCCCAGCCGCGCTGTACGCCACAGGCATTACAAACGCTGCTGGGCCGTGAATTCCGTCATGCGATATTTGATGCCTGGCAGGGCTTTGACGCCGCAGCGTTTGCCGCCCTGAGCGGGACCTTGCAGGCCGGAAGCTGGCTGCTTCTGCTGATGCCGCCGTATGAGACGTGGGAAAGCAGGCCTGATACCGATTCACTGCGCTGGAGCGACTGCGCGCAGCCTATCCCTACACCGCAGTTTGCACAGCATCTTAAACGGACTCTTTCCCGCGATCCGCAAACGCTGCTGTGGCGACAGCGCCAGCCGTTTTGCTGGCCATCTTATCCTTCCCGTGAACGCTGGCGACCCGCCACCGGCGAGCCGCAGCCGGAGCAGGCGGCTATCTTATCGCGTTTACGTGAAATGCCGCCCGGCGTGGCGACGGTGATTGCCCCCCGTGGGCGCGGCAAATCGGCGCTGGCCGGGCAATTCATCTCCCGGATGGCGGGCACGGCTATCGTGACCGCACCGGCGAAAACGGCAACGGATATCCTGGCAGCGTTTGCCGGTGAGCGGTTCTGCTTTATGGCGCCGGATGCGTTGCTGGCGAGCGGGGCAAGAGCCGACTGGCTGGTAGTTGACGAGGCGGCGGCAATCCCCTCGCCGCTGCTGCTGCAACTGGTTTCGCGCTTTCCCCGCATACTACTCACCACCACCGTTCAGGGCTACGAAGGCACCGGACGCGGTTTTTTACTTAAGTTTTGCGCCCGTTTTCCGCAGCTTCACCGCTTCACGCTTCGTCAGCCTGTCCGCTGGGCGCCAGAATGCCCGCTGGAAAATATCGTCAGCGAGGCGCTGATATTCGACGATGAAGCGTTTGCGCAGGCGCCACATGGCGCGATAGCAATCTCGGCGTTTTACCAACAGGCCTGGGGGGAGACGCCCGCGTTGCCGAGGGCTGTGTATCAGTTACTGTCGGGGGCGCACTATCGTACTTCGCCGCTGGATCTGCGCCGAATGATGGATGCGCCAGGGCAGCATTTTTTGCAGGCTACGGCGAATAACCGTGTGGCGGGCGCCCTCTGGCTGGTCGAAGAGGGCGGGCTATCCGCAGAACTCAGTCAGGCTGTATGGGCCGGTTTCCGGCGTCCGCGTGGAAATCTGGTGGCGCAGTCGCTGGCGGCGCACGGTAGCGACCCTTTAGCCGCGACGCTGGTCGGGCGTCGCGTAAGCCGTATCGCGGTGCACCCCGCCCGCCAGCGCGAAGGCATCGGTCAGCAGTTGATTGCCTGCGCGTGCATGCAGGCGGCGCAGTGTGATTATCTTTCCGTCAGCTTCGGCTATACGCCTGAGCTGTGGCGTTTCTGGCAACGTTGCGGCTTTGTGCTGGTACGGATGGGCAACCATCGGGAGGCGAGCAGCGGTTGCTATACGGCGATGGCGTTATTGCCGCTGAGCGACGCGGGACAACGGCTGGCGCAACAGGAACACCGACGTTTGCGCCGCGATGCGGATATCCTGACGCAGTGGAACGGCGAGGCGATACCGCTGGCGGCGTTGCGCGAACAGGCGCTTAATGATGAAGACTGGCGTGAGCTGGTCGGTTTTGCGTTCGCGCACCGCCCGCTACTGACATCGTTAGGTTGCCTGCATCGTTTACTGCAATGCAGCGCATTGCCATTGCCGGCGCTGAGAGGGCGGCTGGAGGAAAAAGCCAGCGATGCCGAACTGTGCGCCCGGCTACGCATTTCAGGCCGTAAAGCTCTGCTGGCGTTGCAGCGTGCGCAGGCGGCGCAGGCGCTGATTGCGCTGGATGCCGGACGAACGCAGCGTTTACGCGACGTAATGCCCGGCGGTGGGGACCATGCCGGATAGCGATACCTGTCCGGCATGTTATCCGGTTACTTTTTCGGCTGATCTTTCTTCGGCCAGTCTTCTTCATCGTCCCACTTATCGTTAAAATCGCGATGCGGGGGCAGCTCAGGTTTATTGGCAAGGAATTTCTTATGGTCGATGCGTTTGAGATCTTTGATCACATTCAGCAGTACGCCTACCAGAAACACCAATACCAGAATCCACCAATATTTTGCCAGCCAGTCCATGCTTATTTCCTCTTACAGGAACGCTCATCAGGCGACGAGCTGTTCCATAATACGTTGATACATACGAGCCAGTAGCTGGAGATCGGCGGCATTCACACATTCATTAATTTTATGAATGGTGGCGTTCACCGGCCCCAGTTCTACCACCTGCGCTCCCATACGGGCGATAAAACGTCCGTCGGACGTACCGCCCGTCGTCAGTAATTGCGGTTTAATTTCATTATAGTGCTCAATGGCGTTTACCACCGCGTCCACCAGCTTGCCGCGTGCGGTCAGGAACGGCTGGCCGGAAAGCCACCAGTCTACGGTATAACGCAGCTGATGCTTCTCAAGCAGCGCATGTACCCGCTCTTTGATCATCTCATCGGTCAGTTCCGTGCTGAAACGGAAGTTAAACTGCACGAACAGTTCACCGGGAATGACATTATTGCTGCCGGTGCCTGCCTGGATATTGGCTACCTGCATACTGGTGGCCGGGAAAAAGTCATTGCCCCGATCCCACTCGATAGCGACCAGTTCATTAAGAAAAGGCGCGGCGCGATGAACAGGGTTATCCGCCAGATGCGGATAGGCGACGTGCCCCTGAACGCCATGAATAGTGAGGTTACAGGTGAGGGAACCGCGACGCCCGTTTTTGACGACATCACCCACAATTTCAGTACTGGAAGGTTCGCCGACCAGACAGTAATCCAGCCGCTCGTTACGGGCCATCAGCGCTTCAACCACCTTGACGGTGCCATTTTTTGCGCTGGCTTCCTCATCAGAGGTAATCAAAAACGCGAGGCGGCCCCGGTGATGAGGATGCTGCGCAACAAAACGTTCAGCAGCCACCACCATGGCCGCCAGTGAACCTTTCATATCCGCCGCGCCGCGACCGAACAACATTCCGTCGCGAATCGTAGGCTCAAACGGCGGATTGATCCAGCGATCGACATCGCCAGCCGGTACGACGTCAGTATGCCCGGCGAACGCCAGCGTTTCGCCACGCCCACGCCATGCCCAAAAATTTTGCGTGTCGCCAAAATCCATATGCTCAATGGTAAAACCGATTTTACGCAGGCGTTCAATCATTAATGCCTGACAGCCTGCGTCATCCGGACTCAGGGAGGGGCGACGAATAAGTTGCTGTGTCAGCTCAATAACCGGGCACGACATAGACTACACCTCATCAAAAAACTGCTGATAACGGGATTCACTGAAACCAAGCAGCATAGGCTTCCCGGGCGCGCAGAGCAATGGGCGTTTGATGATTGCCGGCTGTTCAACCATGAGAGCAGCGGCGGAGTCGGCATCGGTAATCCCGCTGCGATCGCCTTCATCCAGTTTGCGCCATGTTGTGCCGCGCGTATTCAGTAAAGGCTGCCAGCCGAGTTCGGCAATAAAGGTATTAAGAAGAGGGAGGTCTATGCCATCCACACGGTAATCGTGAAAACGATAATCAATGCCATGCTCCTCCAGCCAACGGCGCGCTTTTTTGATCGTGTCGCAATTCTTAATGCCATAGAGGGTAATCATATTGAATCCTTTAACGCGAAATTCGAATAAATAATCAATAGTATCGTCTGCGGGATAATAAGTGTGGCTGTTAATGGTTATTTATCCAGCGCTGATCGGCAATCAATATAACATTGTTGAGTGAATGTGAATAATGATTCCAAAACGTTCCAGATGTGGCTTGTTTATAATTCGCGGGACAAATCCTATTTTGCGTATATGCAATTGATTGTTTTTTAACCCGATTTGATAAAGTAGTAGAAAAGGTATTAATGTTGCTAAATATTGCAGTAAGTCACATAAAATTTACGGCTACAGCGCCATAGTAATATCATAGACAGCGTAACCAGAGGATATCGCAACAATCGGTTAAATGAACTTCTCTCTATACCGCTAACTACGTAGAATACCCATAATAATAAGAGAGGCTATTATGATTGAACGTGAACTGGGGAACTGGAAAGATTTTATCGAAGTCATGCTTCGTAAATAAATGCCTGGAAGGCACCGCGCTCCCATAGGGGATAAGAAAAGGCGACTCAACGAAAGTCGCCTTTTTTGTGCCCGACACCTCGTATCAGGCTGGCCGGGAGCTTATTCCGGGCGCGGCTTCAGCGGGAAGCGGCGACGTATCAGCACGAAAAACAGGGGTACAAAGAAGATAGCCAGAATGGTTGCTGAGATCATTCCCCCCATCACGCCGGTTCCGACAGCATGTTGGCTACCCGAGCCTGCCCCGGTGCTGGTGGCCATCGGCAATACGCCAAAGATAAACGCCAGCGAAGTCATCAGTATCGGTCGCAGGCGTTGGCGGCTGGCGTACAGCGTGGCGTCTAACAGCGCGTGTCCCTTCTGATTCATTTCGTTGGCGAATTCCACAATCAGAATCGCGTTTTTCGCCGAGAGGCCGATAACGGTCAACAGCCCCACCTGGAAGTAAACATCGTTTTCCAGCCCGCGCATCCAGGTAGCGAGTAGCGCGCCAATGACGCCGAGCGGCACAACCAGCATCACCGAGAAGGGCACCGACCAGCTTTCATACAATGCCGCCAGACACAGGAAGACGACTAATAGCGAAATAGCGTACAGCGCAGGCGCCTGCGCGCCGGAGAGCCGTTCCTGGTAAGACATGGCTGTCCATTCCAGGCCAAAACCGCCCGGTAGCTGATGCACCAACGACTCCATGACATCCATCGCCGTCCCGGTACTGACCCCCGGCGCGGCCTCTCCGACAATTTCTACCGCCGAATAGCCGTTATAGCGTTCCAGACGCGGCGATCCGGTTTCCCAGCGCGAGGTGGCGAAGGCGGAGAAGGGGACCATGCCGCCGTCTTTGTTACGGACATACCAAAGATTAATATCATCCGGCAACATACGATATTTCGCCGCGGCCTGAACATAGACCTTCTTCACGCGGCCCCGGTCCATAAAGTCGTTGACGTAGCTCGATCCCCAGGCTGTTTGCAGGGTGTCGTTGATATCGTCAATCGATACGCCCAGCGCCTGCGCTTTTCGTTGGTCAATATCAATTTGCAGTTGCGGGCTGTCGTCCAGGCCGTTGTGACGCACGCGGGTCAAGGAACTGTTTTTCCCGGCCAGCTCAATGAGTTGATCTCGTGCGGCCATCAGCGCGTCATGGCCTGCTCCGGCGTGATCCTGTAATTCCATATCAAAACCGGCGGAGCTGCCCAGACCGCTAATTGCCGGCGGGCTGCTGGCGAAGACGCGAGCTTCTTTAATCTGGTTAAACGCTTTTGTCGCCCGCTCAATAATGGCGAACGAGGAGCCGGTGGTGGGATCGCGCGCGTCCCAGTCTTTCAAGCGAACAAACATGCGCGCGACGTTTTGCCCATTCCCGCCAGGGCCGGAACCTACCGTCGAGAAGACCGACATAATGTTGTCTTTCTCATGGGTGAAGTAATAGTTTTCAACCTTTTCAACGACTTTCAGGGTCTGCTGTTGCGTAGAACCGCTCGGTAGCTGGATAGACGTAGTGAACATGCCCCGATCTTCTTGCGGTAGAAAGGAGGTGGGGAGACGCAAAAACAGGAACACCATGCCGCCAAGCAACAGAACATAAATCAGAATCCAGCGCAGGCTGCGATGCAAAATTTTCGCTACGCCTTTCTCATAACGTTCGGCATTACGATTGAAGGTACGGTTAAACCAGCCGAAAAATCCGCTTTGCCCGTGTTGTTCGCCTTTGTTCAACGGTTTTAATAACGTTGCGCACAGCGCCGGCGTCAGGATCATGGCGACCAGCACCGACAGCACCATTGCCGAGACAATGGTGATAGAAAACTGACGATAAATCGCCCCGGTGGTACCGCCAAAGAACGCCATCGGCACGAATACCGCAGACAGCACCATCGCAATACCGACCAGCGCCCCCTGGATCTGCCCCATGGATTTGCGCGTCGCTTCACGCGGCGTGAGCCCTTCTTCGCTCATGATACGTTCGACGTTTTCCACCACCACGATGGCATCGTCGACCAGGAGCCCGATCGCCAGCACCATCGCGAACATGGTTAATGTGTTAATACTGTAGCCAAACGCGTAAAGCACGGAGAAGGTGCCCATTAATACCACCGGCACGGCGATCGTCGGAATCAGCGTGGCGCGAAAGTTTTGCAGGAACAGGTACATCACCAGGAAAACCAGCGCGATAGCCTCCAGCAACGTTTTGACCACATCGATAATCGAGGCTTTAACAAAGGAGGTGGTTTCATACGCGATCTTGTATTCCAGGCCGTGAGGGAAGTACTGCGCCAGCTCGTTGAGGCGATCCAGCACCAGCTTCGCGGTCGCCATTTCATTCGCGCCGGAAGCCAGCTTAACCCCAAGACCGGAAGCCGGATTGCCGTTAAAACGGCTGAGGTAGTCATACTTTTCCGCCCCCAGCTCCACGGTGGCGACATCGCCCAGTTTGACCTCGGAACCGTCCTGATTAACGCGCAGGGTGATATCGCGAAATTGTTGCGGCGTTTGCAGCAGTGACTGCGCATTAATGGTGGCGTTCAGCGCCTGCTTGTCGACCGAAGGCGTACCGCCAAGCTGCCCGACGGCGATTTGCGCATTCTGCGACTCAATTGCATCGGTCACGTCTTTCGTGGTCATCTGAAAACTATTCAATTTGGCCGGATCGAGCCAGATACGCATAGAGTACTGTGAACCATAAGCGTCAATATCGCCCACGCCGTTGACGCGGCTGAGCGGGTCCTGAATATTACTGGCGACGTAGTCGGCGATATCCTGCTTGTCCATAGAGCCGTCGGTAGAGACGAAAGCGATGGTCAAAATATTGGTATCGCCCGTTTTGCGTACCGTGACGCCTTGATCCTGTACCGCCTGCGGCAGTTTACGCATCGCGGACTGTAACTGGTTTTGCACCTGCTGAACCGCCTCATCAGGATCGGTTCCCGCAATAAAGCTCAGCGTGATGGTCGCCTGCCCGGTTCCGCTGCTTTGTGATGACATGTACATCAGATTATCGAGGCCCGTCATATTCTGCTCAATAACCTGGGTTACGGTATTTTCCAGCGTTTGCGCCGACGCTCCCGGATAATTCGCGGTAATACGTACGTTGGGCGGCGCCAGATCGGGATATTGTTCAACAGGTAAAGAGAAAATGGCTAACGCCCCTGTCAGACACAACAGGATAGCCAGCACCCAGGCAAAAATGGGGCGATCGATAAAAAAATTCGCCATTAAAGGGGAACCTCGTGTTTCTACATATCGTTATAGATTTGAACTGCTTCACTGTAGCGGCAAGCTACGAGCCAAACGTGGAGAAATAAAGGAGATAATGTAAATTATCATGCGCTTTTACAGCATACTTTTTGTGCCAACGCCGGAAAGCCTGACATCTGGCCTTCCGGCGATTTGCCGTTCTTTACGTTAACTGACTCTCTTCCTTGTTGGAGGAGCGAAAACTGATACTGACCAGTGTGCCGCCGCCGGAGGGTTGCGAAAAATTCAGCGTGCCGCCAAGGCGCTCCGCGCGCTCACGCATTATATTCAGACCATAGTGTCCGGCAGGCTCATGCGGTTCGCCGATACCAATGCCATTATCGCGAATATAAACAGTATGATCGCCGTCAGGCGCGGTAACGCAGCTCACGGCGATTTCGCTCGCGTTGGCGTGTTTAATGGCGTTCAGGACCGCTTCACGCACAATTTGCAACAAATGCACCTGCATTTGCGCATCCAGCGCCAGCGTGGGTAAACGGCAATCCAACGTGAGTTTGGCCGGGGTCTGACTCTGTAAATCTTCCAGCATCTCATGCAATGCGGAGGGTAAATCGGCCTGCTGTAACGTCAGACGGAACGTGGTGAGTAGCTCGCGAAGCTGACGGTAGGCGTCGTTCAGCGCTCTGGAAAAATCCGCCATGATGCTTTGCGCGCCGGCGTTATCCTCAGGAATAGCGCGCTTCAAAAGCGTTAACTGAATACGTAAATAAGAAAGTACCTGCGCCAGCGAATCGTGTAGCTCACGGGCAATCGTCGCGCGCTCTTCCATTAACAAAAGTTGCTGGAAGTGTTTTTGCGCCTGATTAAAGTACAAACCACGCCCCAGCATCGTGGAGACGCTGTTCAGCAGCGGCGTAGAGGCATTAACGTTGGGGCTTTGCCAGTGGAGTTCGCCATAGACCGTGTCCTGCATCGTCACTGGCAGCATTTGCATCGGCAAGTCGGGGCTTTGCGTGCCTTCGCTAATCCGCCAGTTATCGCCCACGGTTAACTCCAGATACCAGGCGGCGTCATGTTCACGGACAATTTGCAAAATATGGCGAAAACAGTGGACATCGATTTGGCTGGTATTCAGCGCCTGAGAGCACTGGTATAACACCTCCAGGCGGCGATGCGCTTCGTGCAGATCGTGCGTTTTTTCTTCCACCGAGGCTTCCAGCGAACGATAAAGTTTATGCAGCTCGCTCGACATCTGACTAAACGTTTTCGCCAACAATCCCAGCTCATTGGGTAAGCTGGTATCCAGCGGCAGCGGGGCGAACTGACCATGTTCAATACGCTGACTGGCGGTGACCAGTTGATTCAGCGGGCGAACGACCTGCTGGCGAATACGCCGTAGGGTAAAAAAGACCAGCGTAAATATGCCGATACCGCCCGCCAGCGATATGGCGACGACCAGCATGACTTTACGCTCGGCGTAATGCTGTAACGCCAGAACGAAGAGATCAATTTGATCGACGTAATTGTTGATATTGGTCTGATACCAGGCAATGTCGCCGTCCTGTAGGCGGCTATTCATCTCCAGCCAGTTGGCGTGCAGGCGCGCGTAGCGAGTTTTCACCGCCTGCGGCACATACCAGGCGTTGAGATTTTGCAGTACCGGCGAGTTGAGCGCGTGCTGGAAAAGTTGACGATGCGCATTAATCTGCGGGCTACGGCTTTGCAGATCGTAACCCAGCCGATAGCTCTGCATTCGCAGCGAACCGGCGATATTGATCGCTTCGGCATCCCGTAAACTGCTGGTCAGCGTCAGTAATGCGCTGCCGGTGGACAGAATAGACAACAGCACAATATAGAAAAAAGCCTTAGCCAGACTGGCTGAGACCGGGCGTTTAACCGTCACGCTGGCACTCCCCGCATTTAGCTGAATCGCAATTGCATTTGCTTTGAAATAAATTGATCTGCCACAGGTTCTGGACAGATAGTTGTGCTTCCTGGGCAGATGAACATTGCCGACCCCGCCTTCGTCAGTTAATAACAATGCTCATATAAAGAATAAGGTTTTTACAACCAAAACAGAAGGATGCCATGAATCGTTTTATTATGGCCAATAGCCAGCAGTGTCTGGGGTGCCATGCCTGCGAGGTCGCCTGCGTAATGGCTCACAATGATGAGCGCCATGTCCTGACGTCACAGCGCTATCAGCCCCGAATTACTGTCATCAAACATCAGCACCAGCGCAGCGCGGTCACATGTCACCATTGCGAAGATGCGCCCTGCGCCCGTAGCTGTCCGAACGGCGCGATCGCGCATATTAACGACAGCGTGCAGGTCAATGCGCAGAAGTGCATCGGCTGTAAATCCTGCGTCGTCGCCTGTCCATTCGGCACCATGCAGATGGTATTGACGCCCGTCGCGCCAAACCAGTTCAAAGCCAGCGCGCATAAATGCGATCTGTGTCAGGGACGTGAACAGGGTCCGGCCTGTGTGGAAAATTGCCCGGCGGATGCGCTGCAACTGGTCACCGAAGACTCGTTGACCCGTCTGGCTAAAACGCGACGGCTGCGTACCGCCCGGCAGGAGATTCGCCCCTGGCATACCGTGGATACACAACACAGTGGGACAGCAAGCAGCAAAGTCGAGCGTATGCAGGCGACGCCGCCACGCGGCGAACCGGATAAACTGGCGATTGAAGCGCGTAAAACCACCTTTGAGGAAATTTATCTGCCGTTTCGCGCCGCGCAGGCGGAGCGTGAAGCGGCCCGCTGCCTCACATGCGGGGAACACAGTATCTGCGAATGGACCTGTCCGCTGCATAACCATATTCCCCAGTGGATCGAACTGGTGAAAGCCGGCGATATTGATGCGGCGGTAGAGCTTTCCCACCAGACCAACTGCCTGCCGGAAATTACCGGGCGCGTCTGTCCGCAGGACCGGCTATGTGAAGGCGCGTGTACACTCCGCGATGAGTATGGCGCGGTTACCATCGGCAACATTGAGCGCTATATCTCCGATCGCGCTCTGAGCAAAGGCTGGCGTCCCGACCTGTCGGACGTACAGAAGAGCGATAAGCGCGTGGCGATTATCGGCGCGGGGCCGGCAGGTCTTGCCTGCGCTGACGTGCTGGCGCGCCATGGCGTAAGCGCCACCGTCTACGATCGCCATCCGGAAATCGGCGGTTTACTCACCTTTGGTATTCCGGCTTTCAAACTGGATAAATCTCTGCTGGCGCGCCGTCGGGAAATCTTCAGCGCGATGGGGATTCGTTTCGAGCTTAACTGCGAAGTAGGGAAAGATATTTCTCTGGAGACGCTGCTGGAAAGTTATGACGCCGTCTTTGTCGGGGTAGGAACCTATCGTTCCATGAAGGCTGATTTACCGAATGAAGACGCGCCGGGGGTATATGATGCGTTGCCATTCCTCATCGCCAATACCAAACAGGTGATGGGGCTTCCGGCGTTGCCTGACGAGCCGTTTATTGATACTGCGGGCCTTAACGTAGTTGTGCTGGGCGGCGGTGACACCGCAATGGACTGCGTACGTACGGCGCTGCGTCATGGCGCTGCTAACGTCACCTGCGCTTATCGCCGCGATGAGGCCAATATGCCGGGGTCGAAAAAAGAGGTGAAAAACGCGCGGGAAGAGGGCGCGAACTTTGAATTTAACGTTCAGCCGGTTGAGTTGGTGCTGGATACGCACGGGCGCGCCAGCGGTATTCGCTTTTTGCGTACGCGGCTTGGCGAACCGGATGGTCAGGGGCGACGCCGCCCGGTACCTGTACCGGACAGCGAGTTCGTGATGCCGGCGGATGCGGTCATTATGGCGTTTGGTTTTCATCCGCATGGTATGTCGTGGCTGGAATCGCATGGCGTGAAGGTGGATAACTGGGGACGTATTGCTGCCAGCGTCGAGAGCGAGTTTCGTTACCAGACGTCCAACCCGAAAATTTTCGCTGGCGGAGATGCGGTGCGCGGCGCCGATCTGGTGGTGACGGCGATGGCAGAAGGCCGACATGCGGCGCAGGGGATACTCGACTGGTTAGCTAAATAAGCGTATTTGTAGGCCGGTTAAGGCCTGGAACGGTTAAATGATTGAGTGATAAAAAATCTTAAACTTATTGGCTAACCTTACTCCGTTTGCAGAAATGTTGACGCTCGCAGGGCTGGACGCCCTGCGATAAACATTTTCCCGCCGGGGCGACGTTTAACAGGCCTGATGAGGCCAATCTTAGTATTGAAAATAGAGTGTAAATTGAAGGAAGGGACGCTATCAGAATCCCTTCTTAGAGCCTATCCCATTAGGGCTATTTTACTTGCCATTTTGGACCTGGGCAGTGCTCGCCAAAACGCGTTAGCGTTTTGAACGCCGCTTGCGGCGGCCCGAAGGGCGAGCGTAGCGAGTCAAACCTCACGTACTACGTGTACGCTCCGGTTTTTGCCGCTGTCCGTGTCCAAACTGGCTGCGCCAATAACGCCTGGTGGGATAGGCTCTTAATTTTTATTTTAAGGAACCATATATCTGGTCAACAATCCAGCCATACGTCGCCGCAGGTAATAACCCACTGACAAAAACATTCGGGTTCACTTTAGGATTTGCTACCGGCGAGTGCGGCCTGTTACCTAAAATCACAATCGCCATATGGTTAACCGGATCGATAGACGTCAGCGTGCCGGTCCATCCGGTATGTCCATACGTTTGCGGACTGGCTAATACCCCGAACGTGGGGGTCATTGAGGCGTTGCCGTTAACGCGCCACCCCAGACCAAAGGTAGCGTCTTCTGGCGAGCGGCGAGTAAACTGCGCAACCGTTTTGTCGTCGAATAGCTTCACGTTACCGTAGCCGCCCCCATTGAGCATGACTTGCATTAACACAGCCATATCATGGGTGTCAGAAAACAGTCCGGCGTGTCCTGAAACGCCGCCCATTGAGTACCAGGCTTTTTCGTCATGCACCTGGCCCCATAGTGTATTGGTGCGAATATTGGGGAAATGAATCACGCCGTCACGCGTATTGCCGTGTAGTTCCGTTGCGGCGATTTGCGGCGGCGTGAAGCCTTTCATCAGCGGGTTAAAGACGGTATGTTTTAATCCAAGCGGTTTGTAAATGGTGGTTTCGACGTAGCGATCTAATGGCATTGCCGTTATCGATTCAATGATAAAACCAAGAATCATATAATCCACGTCGCTGTAGATATGCTTCGACCCAGGTTGATATTCCAGCGGTGTCTTTTTAATCATCTCCAGAGTAGTGCTTTTACTCTGTGAGAATAATTTACCGGCGACGTTTTTATTGGGATATTGTGGGTCGGCAGGAAAGCCCGCGACGTGATGAAGAATATCAATAATGCGGAGTTTATCTTTGCCTTTTATTTTATCCCCAGGCATATCCTTAAAGCCGGGGATGTATTTTGATACCAAATCATTGACATCTATTTTTCCTTCATACACCAGTTTTTGCAATGCAAAGTTAGTGGCATACATTTTTGTGTTTGAAGCCAGGTCATACATCGTGTTAGTGGTCGCCCGAATAGGATGGGCTAACAGCGTGGAACCGTCATATTTTTTGGCATAGCCCCAGGCTTTTTGTAGAACAATATGATTATCTTTTATCACCAGAAGATTGATGCTGGGATATCCGGCATCAATTTGATTTTGAATCCAGCCATCAAGTCGGTGAAGTTTTTGGCTATCAAACCCCACCTGAACAGGGCTCGCGGTGGTCAATACCGGATACTCAACGGCAAAAGCTGAAAGGGAAAACGTCAGTAGAACCGTCGCAACGAGAGTAAATTTCATGATGATTCCCTCAGTCTCACTCCGGCCGTCAAATCATATCGCGAGCATGGACTCTGCGGCCCGGAGAAGCAGAATATGGTCATGGCAGTGACAGAAAAATATGGCTGTACGTCCGTTCAGTCGGCATTAAGGATTAACCCTTCAGCAGACAAAACCGACCTCACGGCGTAATATTAATGCTCTTTTTACACCCTGGAGCCAGCATGTCGCAAACCATTACGCTTATTAAGGATAAAATTCTTTCTGATAATTATTTCACTCTGCGCAACATTACCTATGACCTGACCCGTCGTAATGGCGAGGTTATCCGTCACAAGCGTGAGGTTTACGATCGCGGGAATGGCGCAACCATTCTGCTTTACAACTCAACTAAAAAAACCGTGCTTCTGGTTCGCCAGTTTCGCGTGGCGACATGGGTCAACGGTAATCAAGACGGTATGTTAATTGAAACCTGCGCTGGCCTGCTTGATAACGACGAGCCGGAGGTCTGTATCCGTAAAGAGGCCATTGAAGAGACAGGGTATGACGTTGGTGAGGTACGCAAGATATTTGAGCTTTATATGTCACCAGGCGGCGTCACGGAGCTGATTCATTTCTTCATTGCCGAATATCATGATAGCGAGCGTGCCAGCATCGGCGGCGGCGTGGAGGACGAAGAGATTGAGGTGCTTGAACTGCCGTTTTCCCGGGCGCTGGAAATGGTGCGCTCAGGTGAGATTCGGGACGGTAAGACCGTGTTATTGCTTAACTATTTACAGACGTCTCATCTAATGGACTGAAAAAAAAGAAATATATTTCTTTACACAAAAAAGACCAATCCGATAAATCTGATTGAGAACCCTGAGGCGCGCAAGGAAGATACCGCCTTAGCTGTGTTGTTCTGAATCTGGGGTTGTTCCGTTCATGCGCTACCGCGTTATTCTTTTTTGTCTGTTTGGCCTGTTGCCGGTCCAGCTACTGTGGGCTGCGCCTGCGCAACGGACTTTTTCCGACTGGCAGGTCACCTGCAATAACCAAAATTTTTGCGTAGCGCGCAATACTGGCGAACATCATGGGCTGGTGATGACATTAAGCCGCAGCGCCGGGGCGCGTACCGATGCGGTACTGCGTATCGACCGCGGCGGTTTGGCGCCGCCCGACGCTAAAGAAGCCGCAATTGCGCCTCGCTTATTGCTGGATGGCAAACCGCTTTCGTTCAACAGTCCACACTGGCGCGTGTCGCCCTGGCACCTCATGACCGGCGATCCTGCCACCATCACCGCATTTTTACAGACGATTCAGGATGCGCAAGCTATCACCTTAAAAAACGGCGTTCAGACGCTTTCGCTGGCGGGATTAAAAGCGGCATTACTGTTTATCGACGCGCAACAAAAACGTGTGGGCAGCGAAACCGCCTGGATTGAAAAAGGAAACGAACCGCCGCTCAGCGTGCCCCCGGCACCGGCATTAAAGGGGATCGCCGTGATTAATCCAACGCCCGTACCGCTGAGTGAGGAAGAACGCGACGATCTGCTGGACTACGCAGCATGGCGGGTAAACGGCATTCGCTGTTCGCTTGACCCGCTGCGTCGCGAGACGCAGGTCAGCGCGTTGACGGATGATAAAGCGTTATTGATTGTTAACTGCGAAGCCGGCGCCTATAACACTATTGATCTCGCCTGGGTAGTTTCACGCAAAAAAACGCTCGCCTCGCGCGCCGTACGTTTGCGGCTGCCGTTTAATCGCGGCGTCGAAAGTAATGACATGGAGTTGATGAACGCCTTCTTTGACGAGAAAACGCGCGAGCTGGTGACGTTGGCGAAAGGGCGGGGGTTAACCGACTGTGGTATCCAGACGCGCTGGCGTTATGATGGCGATCGTTTTCGTCTGGTACGTTATGCCGAAGAACCGAGCTGCGATAACTGGCACGGGCCGGATGCCTGGCCTACGCTGTGGATCACGCGTTGAATCCTGGTTGTTATCCCCCTTTTCAGAATAGGGATACACCTATTGAGGTTTCATTTATGGTATAGAGATTGCTACGTTACGGTAGGATTGTTATTTTACCCGATAGCCTCACCACAGCAGGAAATAGTATGAAAATAAATAATGGCCCCGTATTATGCCCCCATTGTGGCTGCCTGAGCGCTTATTATGAAATAGATCGGCTGGCGGCGATAAGAGAAAAAGTGAATAAAGAAGGCGGATCAGCGGCGTGGGATTCAACATTGCAGGCGCATAAAAAAAAGGCCTTTTGCCTGATGTGCCATAAATCCATTGATGAGGTCGTCATCGGGCAGTCAGATGCGCCTGAGTCTACGAAGTAATTTTGCACAGCCTACAGAACAGGTCTGCAGACTGCGCAAAGTCTGTGTTGCTAACGCTCGCCTTAGCCTTTGATGTTCAGCACCCGGCGGGCTTTTTCTACAATATTTTCCACGGTAAAGCCAAAATACGGGAACAGTTTGTCAGCCGGGGCGGATTCACCGTATCCCGTCATGCCGATAATTGCGCCTTTTAGGCCAACATATTTATACCAGTAGTCGGCTATACCGGCTTCCACCGCGACGCGGGCGGTCACGTGCGCCGGTAGCACTGATTCGCGATATGCTTCGTCCTGCGCATCGAAAATATCCGTTGAAGGCAACGACACCACGCGAACGTTATGCCCCTCGCCAGTCAATTTTTCCGCCGCCTGGAGGGTAATTTCCATTTCCGATCCGGTAGCGATCAGAATGATATCCGGCTTGCCGCCGCTATCTTTCAGAATATAACCGCCGCGGGCAATCGCTTTCACCTGTTCCGGCGTGCGTTCCACCTGCGCCAGATTCTGCCGCGAGAGAATCAACGCCGTCGGCCCGTGGTGACGTTCAATGGCCAGCTTCCAGCCGACCGCCGCCTCAACCTGATCGCAGGGACGCCAGGTGCTGAAGTTTGGCGTTAAGCGCAGGCTCGCCAGTTGTTCCACGGCCTGGTGCGTCGGGCCATCTTCGCCCAAACCGATGGAGTCGTGGGTATAGACCATAATCTGCCGGGCTTTCATTAAGGCCGCCATACGCGCCGCGTTACGCGCATATTCGACAAACATCAGAAACGTGGCGGTATACGGTACAAAGCCGCCGTGGTGGGCGATGCCGTTGGCAATGGCGGTCATGCCGAATTCGCGCACGCCATAGTGGATGTAATTACCTGCCGGATCCTCTTTCAACGAGGTCGAACCTTTCCAGATAGTCAGGTTGCTCGGCGCCAGATCTGCCGATCCGCCCAACAGTTCCGGCAACAGGGGACCATAGGCATTGAGCGTATTTTGCGATGCTTTACGGGTGGCGATTTTGGCCGGATTAGCCTGCAAGTCGTTAATAAATTTTTGCGTGGCGGATTCCCATGCCTCCGGCAATCCGCCGCTCATCCGGCGGGTAAACTCCGCGGCCAGCTCAGGATAAGCCTTCTCATAAGCAGCAAACTTTTCCTGCCACTGCTGCTGCGCTTTCTCGCCTTTTTCACGGCCATCCCACGCGCGGTAAATCTCTTTTGGGATCTCAAACGCCGGATGATGCCATCCCAGCTTCTGGCGGGTCAGCGCCACCTCTTCTTCGCCCAGCGCCGCGCCGTGCGACTCCTCCTTCCCGGCTTTATTCGGCGAGCCAAAACCTATCACCGTCCGACAGATAATTAGCGAAGGTTTGTCTTTTACGCTCTGGGCTTCCAGAATGGCTTTTTTCACCGCCTCCGGATCGTGCCCGTCAATGTCATGCACGACATGCCAGTGGTAGGCTTCAAAACGTTTGGCGGTATCGTCGGTAAACCAGCCTTCGGTTTCGCCATCAATGGAGATGCCGTTGTGATCGTAAAAGCCGATCAGTTTGCCCAGTCCCAGCGTACCAGCCAGCGAACACACCTCATGCGAGATCCCCTCCATCAGACAGCCGTCGCCCATAAAGACATAGGTGTAGTGGTCGACAATCTCATGGTCCGGCCGGTTGAACTGTGCGCCTAACGTACGCTCGGCAATCGCCAGCCCGACGGCATTCGCCAGCCCCTGGCCCAGCGGCCCGGTGGTGGTTTCAACGCCGGGCGTATAGCCAATCTCCGGGTGACCTGGCGTTTTAGAGTGCAGTTGACGGAAGTTTTTTAACTCCTCCAGCGGCAGGTCATAACCGGTTAAATGCAGCAGACTATAGAGCAGCATGGAGGCGTGACCGTTGGAAAGGATAAAACGATCACGGTCATACCAGGTCGGATCGGTGGGGTTATGTTTAAGAAAATCGTTCCATAGCACTTCAGCGATATCCGCCATTCCCATCGGCGCGCCGGGGTGCCCGGAATTGGCTTTTTGAACGGCATCCATGCTCAGCGCACGAATCGCATTGGCAAGGTCTTTACGGGACATAAATCACTCCATGCAAGGTTTATAGTTTGGCGGCAAGCAGGTCTTCCAGTTTGCGCTGGTCAACAGCAAAAAGACGGATACCTTCCGACAGCTTCTCTACGGCCATCGCGTCCTGATTATGTTCCCAGCGGAACTCCGCTTCCGTCATTGGCGTAGGACGGTGGAACATCTGTGAGGAAGGCACCAGTTTACGGATCACCGGTTCTTCTTTTTCTTTCAGCTCTTTAAGCAGGTTAGGGGAAATAGTCAGTCGATCGCAGCCGGTTAGCGCGAGGATTTGCTCAGTACGGCGGAAACTTGCCCCCATCACGATGGTTTCATAGCGATGCTGTTTAAAGTAATCGTAGATATTGCGTACCGATTTCACGCCGGGATCTTCCTCCACGACATACGGCTCCAGTGGACTACGCGCCTGATACCAGTCGTAAATTCGGCCCACGAACGGAGAGATCAAATAGACGCCCGCTTCGGCGCAGGCGCGCGCCTGGGCAAAAGAGAACAACAACGTCAGGTTGCAATTAATACCCTCTTTTTCGAGCTGCCCGGCGGCGCGGATACCTTCCCAGGTTGCGGCGAGCTTGATCAGAATGCGTGATTTATCAATACCCTGCTGCTGGTAGAGATCCACCAGATGGCGCGCTTTCTCGATACTTTTTTCTTTATCGAATGATAACCGCGCGTCGACTTCAGTGGAGACGCGACCGGGAATACTTTTCAGTATTTCCGCGCCAAAATTGACCGCCAGTTTATCGCTGGCTACTGCAACCTGCTGTTCCTGCGTACCGCCGTGTTTTTTCCCCCAGCCAATCGCATCCTCAATCAAATGACCATACTGCTCAAGCCCGGCGGCTTTCAGCAGTAAAGAGGGATTTGTCGTGGCATCCTGCGGCTGGTAGTGGCGGATGGACTCGATGTCGCCGCTGTCGGCGACGACGGTAGTGAATTGTTTGATGCCGTCTAGCTGGTTCATAGGAAATACTCCTTGAAAAGTAAAGTGTTAGATGAGTGTGTTGATTCACACTTCTGAAAGATTGATACACTACATAACCAAAAAGCATAGCAGACAGGCATGGTATTGCTGGTATAAGCAGGTAACATGGCCGTTATAAGTTGATAACAAACTCTTGCGCCGCGTCGTGATAGTTTGCAGACCTTCAAAGTTTGTGTTGCGCAGTACGGTGATAATGTGCGGCGCACCAGGCCGCGTCACTTTTTGAACGATACGTGAAAGGAACAACAAGATGGATGAGCAGTTAAAACAAAGCGCCCTTGATTTCCACGAATTTCCGGTACCCGGTAAAATTCAGGTTTCTCCGACTAAGCCCCTTGCCACCCAACGCGATCTGGCGTTGGCTTACTCGCCAGGCGTGGCGGCGCCCTGCCTGGAAATCGAAAAAGATCCGCTGGCAGCCTACAAATACACCGCGCGCGGCAACCTTGTCGCGGTCATTTCCAACGGTACAGCGGTGCTGGGGTTAGGCAACATTGGCGCGCTGGCCGGCAAGCCGGTCATGGAAGGCAAAGGCGTTCTGTTTAAAAAATTCGCCGGCATCGATGTGTTTGACATTGAAGTCGATGAGCTTGATCCGGACAAATTTATCAATGTGGTCGCAGCGCTGGAGCCGACCTTTGGCGGCATTAACCTCGAAGACATTAAAGCGCCGGAATGTTTCTATATTGAGCAGAAACTGCGCGAGCGCATGAACATCCCGGTTTTCCATGACGATCAGCACGGAACGGCGATCATCAGTACGGCCGCCATTCTTAATGGCCTGCGAGTCGTAGAGAAAAATATTTCCGACGTGCGGATGGTCGTCTCCGGCGCAGGGGCGGCGGCAATCGCTTGTATGAACCTGCTGGTCGCGTTGGGGATGCAAAAGCACAACATCGTGGTGTGCGACTCTAAGGGCGTTATTTACAAAGGCCGTGAGCCGAATATGGCGGAGACCAAAGCGGCCTATGCGGTAGACGACAGCGGCAAGCGCACGCTGGATGAGGTCATTGACGGCGCGGATATTTTCCTCGGCTGTTCAGGCCCGAAAGTGCTGACTCAGGAGATGGTGAAGAAAATGGCCCGCGCGCCAATGATTCTGGCGCTGGCTAACCCGGAACCGGAAATTCTGCCGCCGCTGGCGAAAGAAGTGCGTCCGGACGCCATCATCTGTACCGGTCGTTCCGACTATCCGAACCAGGTGAACAACGTATTATGCTTCCCGTTTATCTTCCGCGGCGCACTGGACGTCGGCGCGACGGCGATCAACGAAGAGATGAAACTGGCGGCGGTCCGTGCGATTGCCGAGCTGGCGCACGCCGAACAGAGCGAAGTGGTGGCCTCGGCCTATGGCGATCAGGACCTGAGCTTTGGGCCGGAATACATTATTCCGAAACCGTTTGACCCGCGTCTGATTGTCAAAATCGCTCCGGCGGTCGCGAAAGCGGCAATGGATTCCGGCGTGGCGACGCGCCCGATTGCTGACTTTGATGCCTATATCGATAAACTGACCGAGTTTGTCTACAAAACCAACCTGTTCATGAAGCCGATCTTCTCGCAGGCACGCAAAGATCCGAAGCGCGTAGTGCTGCCGGAAGGGGAAGAGGCGCGCGTGCTGCACGCAACCCAGGAGTTGATAACCCTGGGGCTGGCGAAGCCCATCCTGATCGGACGTCCGAGCGTGATCGAAATGCGTATCCAGAAACTGGGGCTACAGATCAAAGCGGGCGTTGATTTCGAGATCGTGAATAATGAATCCGATCCGCGCTTCAAAGAGTACTGGAGCGAGTATTACCAGATCATGAAGCGTCGCGGGGTAACTCAGGAACAGGCGCAGCGTGCGATGATCGGCAACCATACGGCCATTGGCGCGATCATGGTGCAGCGTGGGGAAGCGGATGCGATGATCTGCGGCACCATCGGCGACTACCATGAGCATTTCAGCGTCGTGAAAGCCGTCTTTGGCTACCGTGACGGCGTGCATACGGCAGGGGCGATGAACGCCTTACTGCTGCCAAGCGGCAACACTTTTATCGCCGATACTTATGTTAACGAAGATCCCACGCCGGAACAGTTGGCGGAGATCGCCGTAATGGCGGCGGAAACCGTTCGCCGCTTTGGTATTGAGCCGAAAGTCGCGCTGTTGTCGCACTCTAACTTTGGTTCCTCAAATTCGCTGTCCGCCAGCAAAATGCGCGAAACCCTTGAGCGGGTACGCGAACGAGCGCCCGATCTGATGATTGACGGCGAGATGCACGGTGATGCGGCGTTGGTGGAAAGTATTCGTAATGACCGGATGCCGGATAGCCCGCTGAAGGGAGCCGCCAATATTCTGGTGATGCCGAATATGGAAGCCGCCCGCATTAGTTACAACTTACTCCGCGTCTCCAGTTCCGAAGGCGTCACGGTCGGCCCAGTCCTGATGGGCGTGTCTAAACCGGTACATGTATTAACGCCGATCGCCTCTGTACGCCGTATCGTGAATATGGTGGCGTTAGCGGTAGTTGAAGCGCAAACCACGCCGCTTTAATAACGCATTACTCTCTCTTCTGGCGCAGGTTCTCCTGCGCTTTTTTTATGCGCCGCTGGGCTTCGCCATGGCATGAAAGGCTCGGGTGGGGATATTCTGGAACCTATTGCGTTACCCCTACTTATTTCACTGAATCTGTACTATGCATAAATCGAGTGATACGCATTATTTTTATCAATAGTAGTAATACAAAGAATAGCCGGTGGGTATTTATTGCGGAACAGGTTTAAATTCAGAATGACGCCTGAAAATGTGATGCACCACGATATTTATCGTTAACACCTTCGACAGAAGTCCCTTTTATTTTCTTTCTCTTAGTGATCTACCTCACCTTTTACATCACCTTGCCGAATTTTGTTATTTACTCCGACAAAAAATTGCCACGATGACGGCAGTTTCAGTGGAGATGGTGAGCAATGAATAAAGAACGCATTATTCAGGAATTTGTGCCGGGCAAACAGGTCACGCTGGCGCATCTCATTGCGCACCCTGGTGAAGAACTGGCGAAAAAGATCGGCGTTCCCGATGCTGGCGCGATTGGCATTATGACCTTAACGCCGGGGGAGACGGCCATGATCGCTGGCGATTTAGCGATGAAGGCTGCGGATGTACACATCGGTTTTCTCGACAGATTTAGCGGCGCGCTGGTGATTTATGGCACCGTCGGCGCAGTAGAAGAAGCGCTATTACAGACGGTCAGCGGGCTGGGGCGATTATTAAACTTTACCCTGTGTGAGTTAACAAAAAGTTAATTGGTGGCGGTAATGAAACGTATTGCTTTTGTCGGCGCGGTCGGTGCCGGAAAGACAACGCTTTTTAACGCGTTACGGGGAAATTATTCCCTCGCCAGAAAAACACAGGCCGTGGAATTTAATGATCATGGCGATATAGATACGCCGGGTGAATATTTTAGCCATCCCCGTTGGTATCACGCCTTAATTACCACGTTGCAGGATGTGGACACGCTGATTTATGTCCACGCGGCAAACGATAAAGAAAGTCGCTTACCTGCCGGGTTATTGGATGTTGGAACCCGTAAACGACATATCGCCGTTATCAGCAAAACGGACATGCCGGATGCCGACGTCGCCGCTACGCGGCAGTTGCTTTGCGAGATTGGATTCCGGGAGCCGATTTTCGAGCTCAACGGCCACGACCCGCAAAGCGTGCGGCAGTTGGTGGATTATCTGGCGGCTCTCAGTGAACAGGAGGAAGAGGCAGGTGAAAAAACTTATCACAGCTAACGATATTCGTGCGGCCCACGCCCGCGGCGAACAGGCGATGTCGGTAGTGCTGCGCGCCAGCATTATTACCCCGGAGGCTCGCGAAGTGGCGGAACTACTGGGCTTCACGATTACCGAATGCGACGAGTCCGTCCCGGCATCCACATCGGCGCAGGCGTGTAAAAGCGAAAGCCAGCGCATTCGGGAAGCCATCATCGCGCAGCTCCCGGAAGGGCAGTTTACTGAAAGCCTGGTGGCGCAGCTGATGGAAAAAGTGCTCAAGGAAAAGCAGTCGCTGGAACTGGGGACGATGCAGCCGAGCTTTACCTCCGTCACGGGTAAAGGCGGCGTGAAAGTCATTAACGGCAGCAGCGTGAAATTTGGCCGCTTCGACGGCGCCGAACCGCACTGCGTCGGCTTAACCGATCTGGTTACAGAGCAGGACGGCAGCAGCATGGCTGCCGGGTTTATGCAGTGGGACAACGCCTTTTTTCCGTGGACGCTGAACTACGACGAAATCGACATGGTGCTGGAGGGCGAACTGCACGTACGCCATGAAGGCGAAACCATGATTGCCAAAGCCGGAGATGTGATGTTCATCCCTAAAGGCTCCAGCATTGAATTTGGCACGCCAACGACTGTGCGCTTTCTGTACGTCGCCTGGCCTGCGAACTGGCAATCCGTATGAACGATTTCATCACCGAAACGTGGCTCAGAGCGAATCACACGCTCAGCGAAGGATCGGAAATCCATCTGCCCGCTGATGCACGACTGACGCCCTCGGCCCGGGAACTGCTGGAAAGCCGCCGCCTGCGCATTAAGTTTCTGGATCAGCAAGGCCGGCTGTTTGTCGATGATGACGAACAGCAGCCGCAGCCGGTACATGGCTTAACCAGTAGCGATACGCACCCACAGGCCTGCTGTGAACTGTGCCGCCAGCCGGTGGTGAAAAAGCCCGATACGCTGACCCATCTGACGGCGGACAAAATGGTCGCCAAAAGCGACCCGCGCCTCGGCTTTCGCGCCGCGCTCGACAGCGCCATCGCGCTGACCGTGTGGCTACAAATCGAACTGGCGGAACCCTGGCAGCCGTGGCTTTTCGATATCCGCTCGCGGCTGGGCAACATTATGCGCGCCGACGCTATAGATGAACCGCTGGCGGCGCAGTCTATCGTCGGACTGAACGAGGATGAGCTGCATCGCCTTTCCCACCAGCCGCTGCGCTATCTCGACCACGATCACCTGGTGCCGGAGGCCAGTCACGGTCGCGATGCGGCGCTGCTTAATCTGCTGCGAACCAAAGTCCGCGAAACGGAAACCCTCGCCGCACAAGTATTTATTACCCGTAGTTTTGAGGTCTTGCGCCCGGACATTTTACAGGCGCTGAACCGTCTCTCCAGCACGGTTTACGTGATGATGATTTTGAGCGTGGCGAAACATCCGCTGACGGTCGCCCAAATTCAACAACGGTTGGGAGAGAAGCCATGATCATTGAACGCGCCCGCGAACTGGCGGTACACGCCCCCGCCAGAGTCGTCTTTCCCGATGCGCTGGACGAACGCGTGCTGAAAGCGGCGCATTACCTGCAACAGTACGGTCTGGCTCGCCCCGTTCTGGTCGCCAGTCCGTTTGCGCTGCGTCAGTTTGCCCTGAGTCATCGTATGGCGATGGATGGCATTCAGGTCATCGACCCACACAGCAACCTGAGTATGCGCCAGCGTTTTGCGCAACGCTGGCTTGCCCGTGCCGGAGAAAAAACGCCGCCGGACGCAGTGGAAAAGCTTAGCGACCCGCTAATGTTCGCTGCCGCCATGGTGAGCGCCGGTGAGGCTGATGTGTGTATCGCAGGCAACCTGTCGTCAACGGCGAATGTGCTGCGCGCAGGGCTGCGGGTGATTGGCCTGCAACCCGGGTGCAAAACATTGTCGTCTATTTTCCTGATGCTGTCGCAGTATGCCGGTCCGGCATTAGGGTTCGCCGATTGCAGCGTAGTGCCGCAGCCGACGGCGGCGCAGCTGGCGGATATCGCTATCGCCAGCGCCGACACCTGGCGGGCCATTACCGGCGAAGAGCCGCGCGTGGCGATGCTGTCATTTTCAAGCAACGGCAGCGCCCGTCACCCCAATGTTGCCAACGTGCAGCAGGCGACAGAGCTCGTTCGCGAACGTGCGCCGCAACTGCTTGTGGACGGTGAATTGCAGTTTGACGCCGCTTTTGTGCCGGAGGTCGCCGCGCAAAAAGCGCCTGACAGCCCGCTGCAAGGCCGCGCCAACGTGATGATTTTCCCGTCGCTGGAGGCGGGCAATATTGGCTACAAAATCGCTCAGCGTCTGGGAGGCTATCGCGCGGTTGGGCCGCTAATTCAGGGGCTTGCCGCGCCGCTTCACGACCTCTCCCGAGGCTGTAGCGTGCAGGAAATTATCGAACTGGCGTTGGTGGCAGCCGTGCCGCGCCAGGCTGACGTGAGCCGCGAACGCAGCTTACACACACTGGTTGAATGAACGGTCCCGTTCTGGACCCCTTTAATGAGAGGAAAACACGATGGAAGCATTAGGAATGATTGAAACCCGGGGCCTGGTTGCGCTGATTGAGGCCTCAGATGCGATGGTAAAAGCCGCACGCGTGAAGCTGGTCGGTGTGAAGCAGATTGGCGGTGGCCTGTGTACGGCCATGGTGCGTGGCGACGTGGCGGCGTGCAAAGCCGCAACCGATGCTGGCGCCGCTGCGGCGCAGCGCATTGGCGAGCTGGTCTCTGTACACGTGATTCCACGCCCGCACGGCGATCTGGAAGAAGTGTTCCCGATCAGCTTCAAAGGCGACAGCAACATTTGATGGTAGGCCGGATAAGACGCGCAGCGTCGCCATCCGGCATGAATGCGCGCCATTGCCTGATGGTGCGCAGATTCAAGGCCTACGACCCAACGGGCAATCCATGGAGGCGGATATGAAACTGGCAGTCGTCACAGGACAAATCGTATGTACCGTCCGCCATCAGGGACTGGCGCATGACAAATTGCTGATGGTGGAAATGATCGATGCCCAGGGCAACCCCGACGGGCAGTGTGCCGTCGCTATCGACAGTATCGGGGCGGGAACCGGAGAGTGGGTACTGCTGGTCAGCGGCAGTTCCGCGCGTCAGGCGCATCGCAGCGAATTATCACCGGTCGATCTGTGCGTCATTGGCATCGTCGATGAAGTGGTGGCTGGCGGGAAAGTGGTTTTCCATAAATAGGACTGAACATCATGAATCAACAGGATATTGAACAGGTGGTGAAAGCGGTACTGCTGAAAATGAAAGACAGCAGCCAGCCGGCCAGCACTGTTCATGAGATGGGCGTTTTTGCCTCCCTGGATGACGCAGTGGCGGCAGCAAAACGGGCCCAGCAGGGGCTGAAGAGCGTGGCGATGCGCCAGCTTGCCATTCATGCCATTCGCGAAGCGGGCGAAAAACACGCCCGAGAATTAGCGGAACTTGCCGTCAGCGAAACCGGCATGGGACGCGTTGACGATAAATTTGCTAAAAACGTGGCGCAGGCGCGCGGCACGCCGGGCGTCGAGTGTTTATCTCCGCAGGTGCTGACCGGCGATAACGGCCTGACATTGATTGAAAATGCGCCGTGGGGCGTGGTGGCCTCGGTCACGCCGTCCACCAATCCGGCGGCGACGGTGATCAATAACGCCATCAGCCTGATTGCCGCAGGCAACAGTGTCGTGTTTGCCCCGCATCCGGCGGCGAAAAAGGTCTCTCAGCGGGCAATCACCCTCCTCAATCAGGCGGTGGTCGCCGTCGGTGGCCCGGAAAATTTGCTGGTCACCGTGGCGAACCCGGATATCGAAACTGCCCAGCGGCTGTTCAAGTACCCCGGTATTGGCCTGCTGGTGGTGACTGGCGGCGAAGCGGTGGTGGACGCGGCGCGTAAACATACTAATAAACGCCTGATCGCCGCTGGTGCCGGCAATCCCCCGGTGGTGGTGGATGAGACCGCCGACCTGCCGCGCGCTGCACAATCCATCGTCAAAGGCGCGTCGTTTGATAACAACATCATCTGCGCCGACGAAAAAGTGCTGATTGTGGTGGATAGCGTCGCCGACGAGCTGATGCGTCTGATGGAAGGTCAGCACGCGGTGAAACTGACCGCCGCTCAGGCCGAACAGCTCCAGCCGGTGCTGCTGAAGAATATCGATGAACGCGGTAAAGGCACCGTCAGCCGTGACTGGGTCGGTCGTGACGCGGGCAAGATCGCCGCAGCCATCGGCCTGAACGTCCCGGATCAAACGCGCCTGCTGTTTGTGGAAACGCCAGCTAACCATCCGTTTGCTGTCACTGAAATGATGATGCCGGTACTGCCGGTGGTACGGGTCGCCAACGTCGAAGAAGCCATCGCCCTGGCGGTACAACTTGAAGGCGGTTGCCACCATACGGCGGCGATGCACTCGCGCAATATCGACAACATGAACCAGATGGCGAACGCCATCGACACCAGCATTTTCGTCAAAAACGGGCCGTGCATTGCCGGGCTTGGATTGGGCGGAGAAGGCTGGACCACCATGACTATCACCACGCCAACCGGCGAAGGCGTGACCAGCGCGCGTACCTTTGTGCGGCTGCGTCGATGCGTGCTGGTGGATGCGTTTCGCATTGTATAAGGGATGACTCATGGCGCACGACGAACAACTCTGGCTCACCCCAAGACTGCAAAAAGCGGCGGCCCTGTGTAACCAGACGCCCGCCGCCAGCGACGCGCCGCTGTGGCTGGGCGTCGATTTGGGCACCTGCGACGTGGTGTCGATGGTGGTCGACGGCAACGCCCAGCCGGTGGCGGTGTGCCTTGACTGGGCCGACGTTGTGCGTGACGGCATCGTCTGGGATTTCTTCGGCGCCGTCACCCTCGTGCGCCGCCATCTCGACACCCTTGAACAGCAGCTCGGCTGCCGCTTTACCCACGCGGCGACCTCGTTCCCACCGGGCACCGACCCGCGTATTTCGATCAACGTGCTGGAGTCTGCCGGGTTAGAAGTCAGCCACGTACTGGATGAGCCGACGGCGGTGGCGGATCTGCTGGCGCTTGATAATGCAGGCGTGGTGGATATTGGCGGCGGTACTACCGGCATTGCCATCGTCAAACAGGGCAAGGTGACTTACTCCGCCGATGAAGCCACTGGCGGGCACCATATCTCCCTGACGCTGGCGGGCAACCGCCGTATTCCCCTGGAAGAGGCGGAACAGTACAAGCGCAGCAATGCGCAGGAGATTTGGCCGGTAGTGAAGCCGGTGTACGAAAAAATGGCGGAGATCGTTGCTCGCCACATTGAAGGGCAAGGAATTGCTGATTTATGGCTGGCGGGCGGTTCCTGTATGCAGCCGGGCGTGGAGGCGTTATTTCGCCAGCGTTTCCCGGAGTTACAGGTGCATTTGCCGCAGCACAGCCTGTTTATGACCCCGCTGGCGATAGCCAACAGCGGGAGAGCGAAAGCGGAGGGACTCTATGCAAGCTGAACTACAGACGGCGCTGTTTCAGGCATTCGACACCCTGAATCTGCAACGGGTGAAAACGTTCAGCGTACCGCCGGTCACGCTGTGCGGACTTGGGGCGCTCGGCGCCTGTGGACAGGAAGCGCAAGCGCGAGGCGTAAGCCATCTGTTTGTGATGGTCGACAGCTTCCTGCATCAGGCGGGAATGACCGCGCCGCTGGCACGTAGCCTGGCGATGAAGGGCGTGGCGATGACGGTCTGGCCGTGTCCGCCAGGCGAGCCGTGCATCACCGATGTCTGCGCGGCGGTGGCGCAACTGCGTGAGGCGGCGTGCGACGGCGTAGTGGCCTTTGGCGGCGGTTCGGTGCTGGACGCGGCGAAAGCGGTCGCCCTGCTGGTGACTAACCCTGACCAGACGCTGAGCGCCATGACCGAGCGCAGTACATTACGCCCGCGTCTGCCGCTGATTGCGGTGCCGACCACCGCCGGAACCGGTTCTGAAACCACCAACGTGACGGTGATTATCGACGCGGTCAGCGGGCGCAAGCAGGTGCTGGCACACGCGTCACTAATGCCGGATGTGGCGATTCTTGATGCTGCCGTGACCGAAGGCGTTCCGCCAAACGTGACGGCGATGACCGGTATCGATGCGTTGACGCATGCGATTGAGGCCTACAGCGCGCTCAACGCCACGCCGTTTACCGACAGCCTGGCGATTGGCGCGATAGCGATGATTGGCAAATCGCTGCCGAAAGCCGTGGGTTACGGCCACGATCTGGCGGCGCGTGAAAATATGTTACTGGCCTCCTGTATGGCGGGAATGGCCTTTTCCAGCGCCGGTCTGGGGCTGTGTCATGCGATGGCGCACCAGCCAGGGGCGGCGCTGCATATTCCGCACGGCCAGGCCAACGCTATGCTGCTGCCAACGGTCATGGGCTTTAACCGGATGGTATGCCGCGAACGCTTCAGTCAAATCGGTCGGGCGCTAACCAATAAGAAATCGGACGATCGCGATGCGATTGCGGCGGTGAGCGAGCTGATTGCCGAAGTGGGGCAGAGCAAACGGCTGGCTGACGCTGGCGCCAAACCCGAACACTACAGCGCGTGGGCGCAAGCCGCGCTGGAGGATATTTGTCTGCGCAGTAACCCACGCACCGCCACACAGGCACAGATTATCGACCTGTACGCGGCTGCCGGGTAATGCCTGTAGGCCGGATAAGGTGCTCGCACCGTCATTCGGCAATAACACGGCGTTAATGCCGGAGGCGACGTAAACGTCTTATCCGGCCTACAAATCATAAATGGCAGGGAGTAAGGGCTATGGGAATTAACGAAATCATCATGTACATCATGATGTTCTTTATGCTGATTGCCGCCGTGGACAGAATCCTGTCGCAGTTCGGCGGGTCGGCGCGCTTCCTCGGTAAATTCGGCAAGAGTATCGAGGGGTCTGGCGGCCAGTTTGAAGAGGGCTTTATGGCGATGGGCGCGCTGGGACTGGCGATGGTCGGTATGACCGCGCTGGCGCCGGTGCTGGCGCATGTACTGGGGCCGGTTATTATCCCGGTATACGAAATGCTGGGCGCGAACCCATCCATGTTCGCGGGTACGCTACTGGCTTGTGATATGGGCGGGTTCTTCCTCGCCAAAGAGCTGGCCGGCGGTGATATCGCGGCGTGGCTATACTCAGGATTAATACTTGGGTCGATGATGGGGCCGACCATTGTGTTCTCCATTCCGGTGGCGCTCGGCATTATCGAACCGTCTGACCGCCGCTACCTGGCGCTTGGCGTACTGGCGGGTATTGTCACCATTCCCATTGGCTGCATTGCGGGGGGACTGATCGCCATGTACTCAGGCGTGCAGATCAATGGTCAGCCAGTGGAGTTTACCTTCGCGCTGATCCTGATGAACATGATCCCGGTATTGATTGTCGCGGTGCTGGTAGCGCTGGGGCTGAAGTTCATCCCGGAAAAAATGATCAACGGTTTCCAGATTTTCGCCAAATTTCTGGTGGCGCTGATCACCATCGGTCTGGCGGCTGCGGTGGTTAAATTCCTGTTGGGCTGGGAGTTGATTCCGGGGCTCGACCCGATCTTTATGGCGCCAGGCGACAAACCCGGCGAAGTGATGCGCGCCATTGAAGTGATCGGCTCTATCTCCTGCGTGCTGCTCGGCGCGTATCCGATGGTGCTGTTACTGACCCGCTGGTTTGAAAAACCGTTGATGAATGTCGGTAAACTGCTGAACGTAAATAATATTGCGGCGGCAGGCATGGTAGCGACCCTGGCGAACAATATCCCCATGTTCGGCATGATGAAGCAGATGGATACCCGCGGCAAAGTGATTAACTGCGCATTTGCCGTCTCTGCGGCGTTCGCGCTGGGCGACCATTTAGGCTTCGCCGCTGCCAACATGAACGCCATGATCTTCCCGATGATTGTCGGCAAGCTGATCGGCGGTGTGACGGCGATTGGCGTGGCGATGATGCTGGTGCCGAAAGATGACGCCGCCCAGGTGAAAACCGAAGCGGAGGCGCAATCGTGAACACTCGCCAGCTACTGAGCGTCGGTATCGATATCGGCACCACCACCACGCAGGTGATCTTCTCGCGCCTAGAGTTGGTTAACCGTGCGGCGGTGTCGCAGGTGCCGCGCTACGAATTCATCAAACGCGACATTAGCTGGCAAAGCCCGGTCTTCTTTACGCCCGTGGATAAGCAGGGCGGTCTGAAAGAGGCCGAACTTAAAGCGCTGATTCTGGCCCAGTATCAGGCCGCAGGCATCGCGCCTGAATCGGTGGACTCCGGGGCTATCATTATTACCGGCGAAAGCGCCAAAACCCGCAACGCCCGTCCGGCGGTCATGGCGCTCTCGCAGTCGCTGGGCGACTTTGTGGTCGCCAGCGCCG
The DNA here is from genome assembly GCF_046569105.1 of Salmonella sp. 741265073_HBA. NCBI lineage: Bacteria > Pseudomonadati > Pseudomonadota > Gammaproteobacteria > Enterobacterales > Enterobacteriaceae > Salmonella > Salmonella sp. 741265073_HBA. The sequence goes on from NZ_JBKFRY010000009.1 coordinate 161,292, forward strand.
GGCCGCATCTGGAATCAGTCATTGCCGGGCACGGCGCCGGAGCGCAAAGCCTGTCTGAGCAGCGGATGTGCCGGGTGCTGAATATTGATATCGGCGGCGGCACGTCTAACTACGCGCTGTTTGACGCGGGAAAAGTCAGCGGCACCGCCTGCCTTAACGTCGGTGGTCGCCTGCTGGAAACCGACGCTCAGGGGCGCGTGGTTTATGCCCACCAGCCGGGGCAGATGATTATCGATGAGGTGTTCGGTTCGGGTACTGATGCTCGCGCCTTAGCTGCCGCACAGTTGGGGCAGGTGGCGCGGCGGATGGCGGATCTCATCGTCGAGGTTATCACCGGCGCGCTTTCGCCGCTGGCGCAATCGCTGATGCAAACCGGGCTGCTGCCCGCCGATATTACGCCGGAGGTGATCACTCTTTCCGGTGGGGTAGGTGAATGCTACCGCAACCAACCTGCCGATCCGTTCTGCTTTTCTGATATCGGGCCGCTGCTGGCGACCGCGTTACATGAGCACCCGCGTCTGCGCGAGATGAACGTGCAGTTTCCGGCGCAAACCGTGCGCGCCACGGTGATTGGCGCGGGGGCCCATACGCTCTCGCTTTCCGGCAGTACTATCTGGCTGGAAGACGTCCAACTGCCGCTGCGCAACCTGCCGGTGGCGATCCCGCAGGATGACGCCGATCTGGTGAACGCCTGGCGGCAGGCGCTTCTCCAGCTTGATCTCGACCCGCAAACCGACGCTTACGTGCTGGCGCTTCCCGCCACGCTCCCGGTGCGTTACGCCGCATTACTCACGGTCATCAACGCGCTGACGGCTTTTGTCGCGCGTTATCCCAATCCGCATCCCCTGCTGGTGGTGGCCGAGCAGGATTTTGGTAAAGCGCTGGGCATGTTATTGCGCCCACAGTTACCGCAACTTCCGCTGGCGGTCATCGATGAGGTGGTCGTGCGGGCGGGAGACTATATCGACATTGGTACGCCTCTTTTTGGCGGATCGGTTGTGCCGGTGACGGTGAAATCACTCGCATTTCCTTCCTGAGGGAACGACTTATGAAACTAAAGACCACATTGTTCGGCAATGTTTATCAGTTTAAGGATGTAAAAGAGGTACTGGCTAAAGCCAACGAACTGCGTTCGGGGGATGTGCTGGCCGGGGTTGCCGCGGCAAGTTCGCAGGAGCGCGTAGCGGCAAAACAGGTACTATCGGAAATGACGGTGGCGGATATCCGCAACAATCCGGTGATTGCCTATGAAGAGGACTGCGTGACGCGCCTGATTCAGGACGACGTCAACGAAACGGCCTATAACCGGATTAAAAACTGGAGCATCAGCGAACTGCGTGAATACGTGCTGAGCGATGAAACCTCCGTGGACGACATCGCATTTACCCGCAAAGGCCTGACCTCCGAAGTGGTGGCGGCAGTAGCGAAAATCTGCTCCAACGCCGACCTGATCTACGGCGGCAAGAAAATGCCGGTGATCAAAAAAGCCAATACCACCATCGGTATTCCGGGCACCTTTAGCTGCCGTTTGCAGCCGAACGATACCCGTGATGATGTGCAGAGTATCGCCGCGCAAATCTACGAAGGGCTTTCTTTCGGCGCGGGCGATGCGGTGATCGGCGTTAACCCGGTGACCGATGACGTGGAGAACCTGACCCGCGTGCTCGACACCGTTTACGGCGTTATCGATAAATTCAATATTCCGACCCAGGGCTGCGTGCTGGCGCACGTCACCACCCAGATTGAAGCGATTCGGCGCGGCGCGCCGGGCGGACTGATTTTCCAGAGCATTTGCGGCAGCGAGAAGGGCTTAAAAGAGTTCGGCGTCGAGCTGGCGATGCTCGACGAAGCGCGGGCTGTGGGGGCGGAGTTCAACCGCATCGCCGGGGAAAACTGTCTGTACTTTGAAACCGGACAGGGCTCGGCGCTGTCGGCTGGCGCGAACTTTGGTGCCGACCAGGTGACGATGGAAGCGCGTAACTACGGGCTGGCGCGCCACTACGATCCGTTCCTGGTGAACACCGTCGTGGGCTTTATCGGGCCGGAGTATCTCTACAACGACAGGCAGATTATCCGTGCCGGTCTCGAAGATCACTTTATGGGCAAGCTGAGCGGCATCTCGATGGGCTGCGACTGCTGCTATACCAACCATGCCGACGCCGACCAGAACCTTAACGAAAACCTGATGATTCTGCTCGCCACTGCCGGCTGTAACTACATCATGGGGATGCCGCTCGGCGACGACATCATGCTCAACTACCAGACCACCGCTTTCCACGATACCGCCACCGTCCGTCAGTTGCTGAATTTACGGCCGTCGCCGGAGTTTGAACGCTGGCTGGAAACGATGGGCATTATGGCAAACGGTCGTCTGACCAAACGGGCGGGCGATCCGTCACTGTTCTTCTGATGACGCGGGGATAACACCATGGATCAAAAACAGATTGAAGAAATTGTACGTAGCGTGATGGCGTCAATGGGACAGGACGTACCGCAACCCGCCGCGCCGTCAACGCAGGAAGGCGCAAAGCCGCAGTGCGCCGTGCCGACGGTGGCCGAAAGCTGCGCGCTGGATTTAGGTTCTGCGGAGGCAAAAGCCTGGATTGGCGTCGAGAACCCGCATCGTGCGGACGTGCTGACCGAACTGCGTCGCAGTACTGCGGCACGTGTCTGTACGGGTCGTGCCGGGCCGCGTCCACGTACCCAGGCGCTGTTGCGCTTCCTGGCGGATCACTCCCGTTCGAAAGACACCGTGCTCAAAGAAGTGCCGGAAGAGTGGGTCAAAGCGCAAGGGCTGCTGGAGGTGCGTTCGGAAATCAGCGACAAAAACCTGTACCTGACGCGCCCGGATATGGGGCGTCGCCTGAGCCCGGAAGCCATTGACGCGCTGAAGTCACAGTGCGTGATGAACCCGGATGTGCAGGTAGTGGTCTCCGATGGCCTCTCTACGGATGCGATCACCGCCAACTATGAAGAGATCCTGCCGCCGCTGCTTGCCGGTCTGAAGCAGGCCGGGCTGAACGTCGGCACGCCGTTCTTTGTGCGCTATGGCCGCGTGAAGATTGAAGATCAGATTGGCGAAATTCTCGGCGCGAAGGTCGTCATCCTGCTGGTGGGCGAACGTCCGGGGCTGGGGCAGTCGGAAAGCCTCTCCTGCTACGCCGTCTATTCCCCGCGCGTGGCGACCACCGTCGAGGCCGACAGAACCTGTATTTCAAACATTCATCAGGGGGGGACGCCGCCAGTAGAAGCCGCCGCCGTGATTGTGGATTTGGCCAAACGGATGCTGGAGCAGAAAGCGTCCGGCATCAACATGACCCGTTAAGGAGACATCATGCCTGCATTAGATTTGATTCGACCTTCAGTGACTGCCATGCGCGTGATTGCCTCCGTGAATGACGGCTTTGCGCGGGAACTTAAATTACCGCCACATATCCGTAGCCTCGGACTCATCACGGCAGATTCTGATGATGTGACCTATATTGCCGCTGATGAAGCGACCAAACAGGCGATGGTGGAAGTGGTCTATGGCCGCTCCCTCTATGCCGGGGCGGCTCACGGGCCGTCGCCGACCGCCGGTGAGGTGTTGATTATGCTGGGCGGACCGAACCCGGCGGAAGTGCGCGCCGGTCTGGATGCGATGGTCGCCAGCATTGAAAACGGCGCGGCGTTCCAGTGGGCGAACGATGCGGAAAATACCGCGTTCCTGGCGCATGTGGTTTCGCGTACCGGCTCGTACCTCTCGTCTACCGCAGGTATCGCGCTGGGCGATCCAATGGCCTATCTGGTGGCGCCGCCGCTGGAAGCGACATTCGGCATTGACGCGGCGATGAAAGCCGCTGACGTTCAGCTGGTGACTTACGTGCCGCCGCCGTCGGAAACCAACTATTCGGCCGCGTTCTTAACGGGAAGCCAGGCCGCGTGTAAAGCCGCCTGCAACGCCTTTACCGACGCCGTGCTGGATATCGCCCGTAACCCTGTCCAGCGTGCGTAACGGAGGCTGCCAATGATCAATGCCCTGGGATTACTGGAAGTGGACGGAATGGTCGCCGCCGTCGATGCGGCGGATGCCATGCTGAAAGCGGCCAACGTGCGTTTGCTCAGTCATCAAGTGCTCGACCCTGGCAGGTTAACGCTGGTGGTGGAGGGCGATCTGGCGGCGTGTCGTGCGGCGCTGGATGCCGGAAGCGCCGCCGCGCAGCGCACAGGCCGTGTGATTAGCCGCAAAGAAATTGGTCGTCCGGAAGAGGACACCCAGTGGCTGATTGGCGGGTTTGCGCGTGCGACAACGCCGACTGAGAAAGCGCCCCAGGTACCCGCAACGCCTGAGTTCGCTGAAGCGTTACTGGCGCTGCTGGCATCAGTACGCCAGGGAATGACGGCGGGAGAGGTTGCCGCGCATTTTGGCTGGCCGCTGGAGCAGGCCAGAAACGTGCTGGAACAACTCTTTTCTGACGGAGCGTTGCGTAAACGCAGTAGTCGCTATCGCATCAAAAATTAATCTGTCGGAGGGCCGGGCGTCCTGGCGGGCGTCCGGCATAGAAGATCATGAAAAAGACCCGTACAGCGAATTTGCACCATCTTTATCATGAAGCGTTACCCGAAGACGTTAAACTTACGCCCAGAGTCGAGGTGGACAATGTTCATCAGCGACGGACGACGGATGTCTATGAACATGCTCTGACTATCACCGCCTGGCAGCAGATCTACGATCAGTTACACCCGGGTAAATTTCATGGCGAGTTCACGGAAATCCTGCTTGATGAGATTCAGGTGTTCCGTGAATACACCGGCCTGGCGCTGCGTCAGTCGTGTCTGGTTTGGCCAAACTCTTTCTGGTTTGGTATTCCGGCGACGCGCGGCGAACAGGGATTTATCGGCGCGCAGGGGCTCGGCAGCGCCGAGATTGCCACCCGACCGGGAGGCACCGAGTTTGAACTGAGCACGCCGGATGATTACACCATTCTGGGCGTCGTTATCTCGGAAGATGTTATTTCCCGTCAGGCCACGTTTTTGCATAACCCGGAAAGGGTGCTGCATATGCTGCGTAACCAGTTAGCGCTGGAGGTAAAAGAGCAGCATAAAGCGGCGCTGTGGGGCTTTGTGCAGCAGGCGCTGGCCACCTTCAGCGAGAGTCCTGAAACCCTGCATCAACCTGCGGTGCGTAAGGTCTTGAGTGATAATTTATTGCTGGCGATGGGCACGATGCTGGAAGAGGCGAAGCCGATTCATAGCGCCGAGAGCATCAGCCATCAGGGATATCGTAGGCTACTGTCGCGGGCGCGGGAATATGTGCTGGAAAATATGTCGGAGCCGCTGACGGTGCTTGACTTATGTAACCAGCTACACGTAAGCCGTCGCACGCTGCAAAATGCGTTTCACGCCATTTTGGGCATTGGCCCCAATGCGTGGCTGAAACGTATTCGCTTAAACGCAGTACGCCGGGAACTGATTAGCCCGTGGTCGCAGAGCGCCACGGTCAAAGATGCCGCGATGCAGTGGGGATTCTGGCATCTGGGGCAATTTGCCACCGATTATCAGCAATTATTTGCCGAAAAACCGTCGTTGACGCTGCATCAACGGATGCGGCAATGGGCTTGATGGCATTCTTGTGCCGGATGCGACGCTTTGCGTCTTATCCGGCCTACGGGGCGGTGCCGTTGTGGGTGTAATTGCCTGATAAGCGTAGCGCTATCAGGCAATTACACCCAGTCGCGTACCTGAATAAACTCGCTCAGCGCCGCTTCCGGGCTACCCGCTTCTGGCTGCCAGTCGTACTCCCAGCGCACCAGCGGCGGCATCGACATCAGGATAGATTCAGTGCGCCCGCCGGTTTGCAGACCAAACAGGGTGCCTCTGTCCCACACCAGATTGAACTCCACGTAGCGCCCGCGGCGGTAGAGCTGAAAATCGCGCTCGCGCGCTCCCCAGACCATCGCTTTGCGTCGTTCGACAATCGGTAAATACGCCTCGGTGTAGCCGTTGCCGACCGCCTGCATAAAGGCGAAGCAGTAGTCGAAATCCGGCGTATTCAAATCGTCAAAAAACAGGCCGCCGATACCGCGCTGCTCGTTACGATGCTTGAGGAAAAAGTAGTTGTCGCACCACTTTTTATAGCGCGGATACACATCGTCGCCAAACGGCTGACACAGGTCGCGGGCGGTGCGGTGCCAGTGAACGGCATCCTCTTCAAAGCCGTAGTAGGGCGTTAAATCGAACCCGCCGCCAAACCACCACACCGGATCGGCGCCCGGTTTTTCGGCAATAAAAAAGCGCACGTTAGCATGGCTGGTGGGAATATACGGATTGTGCGGATGCACCACCAGCGATACGCCCATTGCTTCAAAACTACGCCCGGCCAGTTCTGGCCGATGTGCGGTGGCGGACGCGGGCATTGCATCGCCGTGAACGTGAGAGAAATTAACGCCCGCCTGTTCGAAAATCCCGCCGTTGCGTAATACCCGGCTGCGTCCGCCGCCGCCCGCTTCGCGTCGCCAGCTATCTTCGACAAAGTTTGCGCCATCCACAGCGGATAACGTTTGGCAAATATCATCCTGCAGGCGTAGCAGAAACTGTTTTACGTGATGTGCATCGGGTTTCATGATTACCGTTTCTTCGTGTGTGCTTTCTGATTATCAAACCAGTGAAAATAACTGATGATGCCGTTGGCGATCGCCGTAGCGATTTTCTGGCGAAACGCCGTCGTGCCCAGCAGGCGTTCTTCTTCCGGATTGGTAATAAACGAGGTTTCGACCAGTACCGACGGAATTGACGGTGATTTTAGCACCACGAAAGCCGCTTGTTCGGTAGTGCGGCTGTGTAATTTATGTATAGGTTTGATTTTCTTGAGAATATGCGAACCCAGCGTCAGACTGTTTTTAATCGTATCGGTTTGCACCAGATCAAACAAAACTTGTTGTAATAGATGATCCCGGTCAGTGGCTTTTTTACCCGCCACTTCGTCCGCGCGGTTTTCACGCTCGGAGAGATACTTCGCCATGGCGCTACTGGCCCCGCGGTTGGAAAGCGCAAAAACGGAAGCGCCCGCCGCTTTCGGGTTGGTAAAACCATCGGCATGAATGGACATAAACAGATCCGCGCCGTGCTTATGGGCGATCTCCACCCGATCGTACAGCGGAATAAAGGTATCCCCTGTCCGGGTTAAACGCGCATCGATTCCGTGATTTCGCAAAATAGCGCGCACGTTTTTGGCAATTGCCAGCACGACGTGTTTTTCCTGAGAACCGTTGCGGCCAATCGCGCCGGTATCGATGCCGCCGTGTCCGGGGTCGAGCATCACCAGCCGTTTACTGCCGGTTTTTTTGGTTTTGGGTTTGCTGTGACCATTACTGGTTTTTAGCGTTTCTTCTTTGGCTATTGCGTGCGACATACCTGACAGCGTCAGGGCCGCCAGACCTGTTTTGAGTACCTGGCGGCGCGATGTGAGAGTTTTTAGGAGTTTAAAAGTGCTCATACGGCCTGAGTTGTGAAAATTAAGTTCAAGATGTTATATCGTATCGCGTAATCCGTTACGACGGTTGGTGATGAGAATTGTTTTACTTTTCATTTCAATACGTGACACATCGCCATTATGCCATTTTTTCCGCTACATCGCGTCAGATATTGGCTGAATCAGATGTTTGCGCCATAATCTTGGTTTTTCCACCCGAAAAGGCAACGAATACCATGGAAATACGCGTTTTTCGCCAGGAAGATTTCGAAGAGGTGATTACCCTCTGGGAGCGTTGCGACCTGCTGCGTCCATGGAACGATCCTGAAATGGATATTGAACGCAAGGTGAATCACGATGTCAGCTTGTTCCTCGTTGCGGAAGTTAGCGGCGAAGTCGTCGGTACGGTAATGGGCGGTTATGACGGGCATCGCGGCTCGGCGTATTACCTGGGCGTTCACCCGGAGTTCCGCGGGCGCGGCATTGCGAATGCGTTGCTTAACCGGCTGGAAAAAAAACTCATCGCCCGCGGGTGTCCGAAAATCCAAATTATGGTGCGCGATGATAACGATGTTGTGCTGGGCATGTATGAACGTCTGGGGTATGAGCATTCTGACGCCCTAAGTTTGGGTAAACGCCTGATTGAAGATGAAGAGTACTGAGTTTCATCCAGCCGATTATGATGTACACGGACGTTTACGCCTGCCGTTTCTGTTCTGGTGCGTACTGCTACTTCAGGCGCGCGCCTGGGTACTCTTTGTCATTGCCGGTTCATCCCGTGGACAGGGTAATACTTTGTTAAACTTTTTTTATCCCGACCATGACAATTTTTGGCTGGGGCTGTTGCCCGGCGTTCCGGCGGTAGTGGCGTTTTTACTCAGCGGGCGGCGTGAAGCGGTTCCTGGTGTGTGGCGCTGGCTGCGCGGACTCCTGATCCTTGCTCAACTGGTGTCGTTGTGCTGGCTGCCGGTGATGTGGCTGGGTGGCGACCCGGTCAACGGCGTCGGGCTGGCGCTGCTGCTGGCGGACATCGTCGCGCTGATCTGGCTGTTAACCAATCAACGTTTGCGTGCCTGTTTTTCCCTTGAGAAAGAATAACGGCACTTTTTGGCGAACCCGCACTCCAACCAACGTTAATTAATAAAAGAAAGGAAGTGAGATGAAATCGCTGCGTTTGACTTTACTCGCACTGCCGCTGGCGCTGACCGGCTGCTCAACGCTCTCCTCGGTCAACTGGTCTGCCGCAAATCCATGGAACTGGTTTGGTTCCTCGACAGAAGTCACTGAGCAAGGCGTGGGAGCGCTGACCGCCGCCACGCCGCTGGAAGAGCCGGCTATTGCAGAGGCATTAGATGGCGATTATCGCCTGCGTAGCGGTATGAAAACCGATAACGGCAACGTGGTGCGCTTTTTCGAAGCGATGAAGGGCGACAATGTCGCGATGGTGATCAACGGCGAGCAGGGAACCGTGAGCCGTATTGATGTGCTGGACAGCGATATCCCAACCGCCGCGGGGGGCAAAATCGGTACGCCGTTTAGCGACCTTTACAGCAAAGCGTTTGGTCACTGCGAGCCGGTTTCCAGCGATAGCCATACCAGCGTCGAATGTAAAGCTGAGGGAAGTCAGCATATTAGCTATGTTTTCTCCGGCGAGTGGAGCGGACCGGAAGGCTTAATGCCTCCTGATGACGTCTTAAAAAACTGGGACGTGCGCAAAATTATCTGGCGTCGTTAATTTGCGCCTGAACAAACCGCTTCGCTTAAAAACAAGGTAAAATAGCCTCCATTAATGCCACGACTGCGTGGCATTCTCATTTTCAGGAGGAATCATGTCTCAGGTTCAAAGTGGCATTTTGCCGGAACATTGCCGTGCGGCAATTTGGATTGAAGCCAATGTGAAAGGCGACCTGGACGCCCTGCGCGCGGCCAGCAGAACATTTGCCGATAAACTGGCGACCTTCGAAGTCAAATTTCCGGACGCCCATCTTGGGGCCGTTGTGGCGTTTGGCCACAACACCTGGCGCGCCCTGAGCGGCGGCGTCGGGGCGGAAGAACTGAAAGATTTTATTCCTTATGGTAAAGGGCTGGCGCCGGCCACGCAGTATGACGTGCTGATCCATATCCTTTCTCTGCGCCACGATGTGAATTTTTCTGTTGCCCAGGCGGCGATGGAAGCCTTCGGCGACTGTATCGACGTGAAAGAAGAAGTTCACGGCTTCCGTTGGGTGGAAGAACGCGATCTGAGCGGCTTTGTCGACGGGACAGAGAATCCGGCAGGCGAAGAGACGCGTCGTGAAGTGGCGGTGATCAAAGATGGCGTGGATGCCGGCGGCAGTTATGTGTTCGTGCAGCGTTGGGAACACAATCTCAAGCAACTTAACCGGATGAGTATTCACGATCAGGAGATGATGATCGGGCGTACCAAAGAAGCCAATGAAGAGATTGACGGCGATGCGCGTCCGGCAACGTCTCACCTGAGCCGCGTGGATCTCAAAGAAGATGGCAAAGGGCTGAAGATTGTGCGTCAGAGCCTGCCATACGGCACCGCCAGCGGTACTCATGGTCTCTATTTCTGCGCTTACTGCGCACGCCTGCACAATATCGAACAGCAGCTTCTGAGTATGTTCGGCGATACCGACGGTAAACGCGACGCAATGCTGCGCTTCACCAAACCGGTGACTGGCGGCTACTATTTTGCGCCGTCGCTGGATCGCCTGTTAGCGCTATAAGGTAAAACCCTGTCGGATGGCAGCGCAAACGCTTTATTCGACCTACGATTGGTAGGCCTGATAAGCGCAGCGCCATCAGGCAGAACAGCATAAAAATGCCCATCCCCGCCTCCGCGGGGATTTTTTTACCTAATATTTACCTGAATTAGTGAGCTATTCCTCAGCACTTATTTGTTATTACTGTATTTTCAGTGTTAATGGAGTGTAAGACTCCATATTCAAAAGGAGACATTGAAAATGGGTAAACTCACGGGCAAGACAGCATTGATTACGGGCGCATCGCAGGGCATTGGCGAAGGGATCGCTCGCGTATTCGCACGCCACGGCGCGAACTTAATCTTGCTGGATATCTCCGATGAGATTGAAAAGCTGGCGGATGAGCTGGGCGGGCGCGGGCATCGCTGCACTGCCGTTAAGGCTGACGTCAGAGATTTTGCTTCGGTGCAGGCGGCGGTTGCGCGCGCCAAAGAGACTGAAGGTAGAATTGATATTTTGGTGAATAACGCTGGCGTGTGCCGTCTGGGCAACTTCCTCGATATGAGTGAAGAAGATCGCGATTTCCACATTGATATTAATATTAAAGGTGTCTGGAACGTCACCAAAGCCGTCCTGCCGGAGATGATCAAACGTAAAGATGGCCGCATTGTGATGATGTCTTCCGTCACGGGAGATATGGTGGCGGACCCGGGTGAAACGGCCTATGCGCTGTCAAAAGCCGCCATTGTTGGTTTAACCAAATCGCTGGCGGTAGAGTATGCGCAGTCCGGTATTCGTGTGAATGCCATTTGCCCCGGTTATGTAAGAACGCCGATGGCGGAAAGCATTGCCCGTCAGTCTAACCCTGACGATCCGGAATCGGTATTAACGGAAATGGCAAAAGCCATTCCGCTACGCCGTCTTGCCGATCCGCTGGAAGTAGGGGAACTGGCGGCATTTCTGGCTTCCGATGAGTCCAGCTATCTTACCGGAACGCAAAACGTCATTGATGGCGGCAGTACCCTGCCTGAAAGCGTAAGCGTAGGCGTCTGATTGATGCCGGTCTCCTCCCCGCGCCGCGTGGGGAGGGATTCTCTTATTCCCTTTTCAACTTTCAAATCATCAAACGGTATATAAAACCGTTACTCCTTTAGCGCTGGTTATAAATATGATGGCCATAAGAAAGTCATTAAATTTATAAGGGTGCGCAATGGCCGTTAACTTACTGAAAAAGAGACCCCTGACGCTGGCAGCAATGCTGTTACTGGCAGGGCAGGCGCAGGCAACGGAGCTGCTGAACAGCTCATACGATGTCTCCCGCGAGCTGTTTGCCGCCCTTAACCCGCCGTTTGAGCAACAATGGGCGAAGGATAACGGCGGCGATAAGCTGACGATTAAGCAGTCTCATGCCGGGTCATCAAAACAGGCGCTGGCGATTTTGCAGGGACTGAAGGCAGACGTCGTGACCTACAATCAGGTGACCGACGTACAGATTCTTCATGATAAAGGTAAACTGATCCCTGCCGACTGGCAAAGCCGTCTGCCGAACAACAGTTCGCCATTCTATTCCACGATGGGCTTCCTGGTGCGCAAGGGGAACCCTAAAAATATTCACGACTGGAGCGATCTTGTACGTTCCGACGTGAAGCTGATTTTCCCTAACCCGAAAACCTCCGGCAACGCCCGTTACACGTATCTGGCGGCATGGGGCGCAGCGGATAACGCGGACGGCGGCGATAAAGCCAAAACCGAACAGTTTATGACCCAGTTCCTGAAAAACGTCGAAGTGTTTGATACCGGCGGTCGCGGCGCTACGACTACCTTTGCCGAGCGTGGTCTGGGCGATGTGCTGATTAGTTTTGAATCGGAAGTGAACAACATCCGCAAACAATATGAAGCCCAGGGATTTGAAGTGGTGATCCCGAAAACGAACATTCTTGCTGAATTCCCGGTTGCCTGGGTGGATAAAAACGTGCAGGCCAACGGCACAGAAAAAGCCGCCAAAGCTTACCTGAACTGGCTGTATAGCCCGCAGGCGCAGACCATCATTACCCATTACTACTACCGCGTGAATAACCCGGAAATCATGGGCAAGCAAGCAGATAAATTCCCGCAGACCGAACTGTTCCGCGTGGAAGACAAGTTTGGCACGTGGCCGGAAGTGATGAAAACGCACTTTGCCAGCGGCGGCGAGCTGGACAAACTGTTGGCGGCGGGGCGTAAGTAATGCTTGCCGTTTCTTCCCGACGCGTGCTGCCCGGCTTTACGTTAAGCCTCGGCACCAGTTTGCTGTTTGTCTGCCTGATCCTGCTGTTGCCGTTGAGCGCGCTGGTGATGCAGCTCTCACAGATGAGCTGGTCGCAATACTGGGATGTCGTGACCAACCCACAGGTGGTGGCTGCTTATAAAGTGACGCTGCTGGCGGCATTTGTGGCGTCGATTTTTAACGGCGTGTTTGGCCTGCTGATGGCGTGGATTTTAACCCGCTACCGTTTTCCAGGGCGCACGTTACTGGATGCGCTGATGGATCTGCCGTTTGCGCTGCCGACAGCGGTGGCGGGGTTAACGCTGGCCTCGCTGTTCTCAGTGAACGGTTTCTACGGTCAGTTTCTTGCGCAGTTTGATATCAAAGTGACCTATACCTGGCTCGGTATTGCGGTAGCGATGGCCTTTACCAGCATTCCATTTGTGGTACGAACCGTCCAGCCGGTACTGGAAGAGCTGGGGCCGGAATATGAAGAAGCGGCACAAACGCTGGGGGCCACCCGCCTGCAAAGTTTTCGCAAAGTCGTGCTGCCTGAGCTGTCGCCTGCGCTGATTGCCGGCGTGGCGCTCTCTTTTACCCGTAGCCTGGGCGAGTTTGGCGCGGTGATTTTTATCGCCGGCAATATCGCCTGGAAAACAGAAGTGACCTCGCTGATGATTTTTGTGCGTTTGCAGGAGTTTGATTACCCCGCCGCCAGCGCCATTGCCTCGGTGATCCTTGCGGCATCCTTGCTGCTGCTGTTCTCTATCAATACTTTGCAAAGTCGCTTTGGTCGACGTGTGGTAGGTCATTAATGGCGGAAGTGACTCAATTGAAGCGATACGACGTCCCCCGCATTAACTGGGGAAAATGGTTTTTGATTGGCGTCGGGATGCTGGTTTCGGCGTTTATCCTGCTGGTGCCGATGATTTACATCTTCGTGCAGGCGTTCAGCAAAGGGTTAATGCCGGTACTGCAAAATCTGGCCGATCCGGACATGCTGCACGCCATCTGGCTGACGGTGTTGATTGCCTTGATCGCAGTGCCGGTGAATCTGGTGTTCGGTATTCTGCTGGCGTGGCTGGTGACGCGCTTTAACTTCCCCGGACGTCAGCTACTGCTGACCCTGCTGGATATTCCCTTCGCCGTCTCGCCGGTGGTGGCCGGTCTGGTTTATCTGCTGTTTTATGGCTCCAACGGCCCGTTGGGCGGCTGGCTGGATGAGCATAATTTGCAAATGATGTTCTCCTGGCCGGGGATGGTACTGGTCACTATTTTTGTCACCTGTCCGTTTGTGGTGCGCGAACTGGTGCCAGTGATGCTCAGCCAGGGCAGTCAGGAAGATGAGGCGGCGATTTTACTGGGCGCATCCGGCTGGCAAATGTTTCGCCGCGTGACGTTGCCGAATATTCGCTGGGCGCTACTTTACGGCGTGGTGTTAACCAACGCCCGCGCGATTGGCGAGTTTGGCGCGGTGTCGGTGGTGTCCGGCTCGATTCGCGGCGAAACGTTATCGCTACCGTTACAGATTGAATTACTGGAGCAGGACTACAACACCGTCGGCTCCTTTACCGCCGCCGCATTGTTGACGCTAATGGCGATTATTACCCTGTTTTTGAAGAGCATGTTGCAATGGCGTCTGGAGAATCAGGAAAAACGCGCGCAACAGGAGGAAAATCATGAGCATTGAGATCGCCAGAATTAAGAAATCGTTTGGTCGCACTCAGGTACTGAATGATATCTCGCTGGATATTCCTTCCGGCCAGATGGTTGCCTTGTTGGGGCCGTCAGGTTCCGGCAAAACGACGCTGCTGCGCATTATTGCCGGGCTGGAGCATCAGTCCAGCGGCCATATTCGTTTCCACGGTACGGACGTTAGCCGCCTGCACGCGCGTGAGCGTAAAGTCGGTTTTGTGTTTCAGCACTATGCGCTGTTTCGCCATATGACGGTGTTTGACAACATTGCTTTTGGCCTGACGGTGCTGCCGCGACGCGACCGTCCAACTGCGGCGGCGATTAAAACGAAAGTGATGCAATTACTGGAGATGGTGCAACTGGCGCACCTCGCGGATCGCTTCCCCGCCCAGCTTTCCGGCGGACAAAAACAGCGCGTGGCGCTGGCGCGCGCGCTTGCCGTGGAACCGCAAATTCTACTGCTGGATGAACCCTTTGGCGCGCTGGATGCCCAGGTACGTAAAGAGTTACGTCGCTGGTTGCGCCAGCTACATGAAGAACTGAAATTCACCAGCGTCTTTGTCACCCACGATCAGGAAGAAGCGACGGAAGTGGCGGATCGGGTGGTGGTGATGAGTCAGGGCAATATCGAACAGGCTGATGCGCCGGATCGGGTGTGGCGTGAACCGGCAACCCGCTTCGTACTGGAGTTTATGGGCGAGGTGAACCGCCTGACAGGCACCGTCCGCGGCGGGCAGTTTCACGTTGGCGCGCATCGCTGGCCGCTGGGTTATACGCCCGCGTACCAGGGGCCGGTCGATCTGTTCCTGCGTCCGTGGGAGGTGGATATTAGCCGCCGCACCAGCCTGGATTCTCCGCTACCAGTACAGGTCATTGAGGCCAGCCCGAAAGGTCATTATACACAGCTAGTGGTGCAGCCGCTGGGGTGGTATCACGATCCGCTGACGGTGGTGATGTCGGGTGACGACGTCCCGCAGCGCGGCGAGCGTTTGTTTGTCGGCTTACAGAACGCACGTCTCTATCATGGCGACCAGCGTATTGAGCCCCATGAGGCGCTTGCTCTTGCGGAGTCTGCCTGATAGGTTAATTTGCATAGTTATCGCCCGGTGGCGCTTCGCTTACCGGGCCTACAGCGTATATCGTGATTTTGTAGGCCGGGTAAGCACAGCGCCACCCGGCATTTTTATTGAGCTGAAAACGTGAATACATTAGAACAAACCATCGGCAATACGCCACTGGTCAAATTACAACGTCTGGCGCCGGATAACGGCAGTGAAATCTGGGTCAAGCTGGAAGGCAATAATCCAGCAGGATCGGTGAAAGATCGCGCGGCGCTATCGATGATTGTCGAGGCGGAAAAGCGCGGGGAAATTAAACCGGGCGATGTCCTGATTGAAGCGACCAGCGGCAACACTGGCATTGCGCTGGCGATGATCGCCGCGCTGAAAGGTTATCGCATGAAGCTGTTGATGCCAGACAACATGAGCCAGGAGCGTCGGGCGGCAATGCGGGCATATGGCGCGGAGCTGATTCTGGTCACTAAAGAGCAGGGAATGGAAGGGGCGCGCGATTTAGCGCTCGCTATGTCTGAGCGCAGAGAAGGTAAACTGCTCGATCAGTTTAATAATCCTGATAATCCCTACGCCCACTACACGACCACCGGCCCGGAAATCTGGCGGCAAACGCAGGGGCGGGTAACGCATTTTGTCTCCAGCATGGGCACGACCGGCACCATTACCGGCGTGTCGCGTTTTCTGCGCGAGCAGGAAAAGCCGGTCACTATCGTTGGCCTGCAGCCGGAAGAGGGCAGCAGTATTCCGGGAATTCGCCGCTGGCCTGCGGAATATATGCCGGGCATATTTAACGCTTCGCTGGTGGATGAGGTGCTGGATATTCATCAGAATGATGCCGAAAACACCATGCGTGAACTGGCGGTGCGTGAAGGGATTTTCTGCGGCGTGAGTTCCGGCGGCGCGGTAGCGGGTGCGTTACGCGTCGCACGAGCCACGCCCGGTGCGATAGTGGTGGCGATCATCTGCGATCGCGGCGACCGTTACTTGTCTACCGGCGTGTTTGGTGAAGAGCATTTCAGCCAGGGGGCGGGGATTTAAACGAGGTGCCATCGTCGTATGGCACCCGTGTGTTATAGCGTTTTATCCGTTTCCGCAATAAGCGCATGTAAATAAGGCTGCGCGTTTTCATCGCTTTTACCAGGAATTTTAACGATATAGGGTTTTCCGGTGATGGACGACGACGACGCGACTTTATCGATAAACTGTTCGGCGGTGTCGATACGATTGCGCGTGTTACCCAGTTTTAAGCGCAGGTGCGATACGGCTTCCTCGCAGTTATGCGCATCACCGTTACGAACGAATGTCAGATCCTTTTTCTGCGCCAGCGCATTAAGCATGGCGTTAATGCGCGCTTCTTCGTGGGCGTTTAGCTTCGCCCAGGCGGGTAGGGTCAGCAGGAGCGCAACGACGGCGCAGACAATTTTCTTCATGGTAAAATCCTTTTTCATGCGAGAATCACTGCACCTCAGACCGTTAGCCGGGTAATAAGTTGCACTCCTGGTGGGGTTATTTCTGTGAGTGCGCCAGCGTGAGTTCATCCAGAAAACGCCACAGCTTTTCATTCATCTGCTGGTAATCCCATGCGCGCATTTCGGCAACCGAGCGGATAAAACGCTTCCCTTGCGCGTCGGCCAGCTCCTGCTGCGAATGTTGGATTAATCCTTCAACCGCCTCGACGGTAAATTCCATATGACACTGGAAGCCGTAGACAAAATTGCCGTACTGCACTATCTGACGTGGACAGCCGGCACTTTCGGCCAGCACGGTCGCCTGATCGGTGAGTCCTGGCATATCGTTGTGCCAGTGGCCGACGGTCAACGGAGAGCCAAAGTGGGCGATAAGCGGATGCCGCAGACCGGCTTCAGTGAGCGTAATAGGGTAGTGGCCAATCTCTTTTTCCGGACTTTGGCACACAGCGGCGCCCAGCGCCTCGCCAATGAGCTGCGAACCAAGACAAATGCCGATAACCATTCGCCGGGCCGTAATCGCCTGATTAATTAAGTGCTGTTCGGCGCGAGAGTCAAAGTACGGGCACTCTTCGCGGGTGGTGCGCGGCGACTGCGGACCGCCAAATACCACGAGCATATCGAACTCATCGGCATTGGGCGGTAGCGCTTCTCCGGCATAGACGCGCGACCATGAAATGGTATAACCGCGATCTTCAGCCCATTTCAGATAAGCGCCAGCGGATTCAAACGACTCATGGACAACAAAATGAACTCGCACGTTATTTTCTCCTGTTAGCGATTTAGCGCCTGATGGATATCAGCCGCCAGCGTGTTGATCTCGCCGTCATTTAATGTCGACAGCGTGATACGTAGACCGTGAGACGGCGCGCTTACGCCAAAGGCTTCTCCCTCACGTACCAGCCAGCCGGATTTTGCCAGCGTAAACGCGGTAGCCTGGCTATGGGTGTCCAGCGGGAGCCAGGCATTCACGCCGTCGCCGGGAGAAATGGCGATGCCATATTGCTGTAGAGCGCAGGCCAGTTTTTGTTGCCGGGTGGCGTAAAACAGCCGCGTTTGCGTCAGCCTGTGCTGATACTCAGGGTCGGTCAGGCAGGCGTAGACCAGATCCTGTAACAGATGGCTGACCCACTGACTACCGGCATTTAGCCGCAGCCGAAGTTTTGCCGAGGTCGCGCTGTCGCTGGCGACAATAGCAAGACGTAAATCGGGGCCGAGGGCTTTGGAAACGGAGCGTATCACCGCCCAGTGTTGCGTTGTCTGCGCAATAACCGGCTGCCAGGGCGACGAAGAAAGCAGGGCGAAGTGATCGTCGATAATGACCACTACCTGAGGGTAACGCGCCAGTATATTTTGCAGCGCAGCGGCACGGCGAGCGCTCAGGCTACAGCCGGTAGGGTTGTGTGCGCGCGGCGTTAAGATTACTGCCCGCGCGCCCTGGTTTAGCGCCTGCTCCAGCTTTTCAGGCTGCATTCCTTCGCTATCTACGCTGACCGGGCTGGCGCTAAAACCGGCATAGCGCAGCATATTGATACTGCTTAAAAAACAGGGATCTTCCACCGCGACGCTGTCGCCCGGCAGCAGATGCGCGCAAAGCAGTCTTTCGATAGCGTCGATAGCTCCGCTGGTGATATCAATTTCGCCTGCGACGGGGGTGGCATCCCGTAGCCAGCGCGCCGCCCAGGCGTGTAGTTCAGGGGAAACGGGCGCATCGCCGTAGAGATGCGGCGTGCGGCTGAGACGGGCAAAATAACGGCTAAGGTCAGGCAGACGCTGCGGATCGGGATTGCCGCCGGAAAGGTCGTGCAGAGGCGTATGTGGATCGCCGCCTTCCAGCGCTACGGGAGACGGACTGCCTTTAATCACCGTCCCATTGCGGCCTAAACTTTGCGCCAGTCCCGCCGTTATCAGCCGTTTATACGCCGCTGCGACGGTATTGCGGTTCACCTTTAATTCGCTTGCCAGCTCCCGTACCGGCGGGAGCGAATCCTCCGCCCGTAACGTGCCGGCGATAATGTGTTGACGGATACTGTCAAAAATTTCGTTAGCGGTTTTTCCGTCGATCATTATTGACCTATGACAAAATGAATTTTAGCATATGACAATGATAATGAGGCGGTAGCCTGCTGTCCAGCGAGAGGAAAATTTTATGGGACAAGAGAGTGATATTCAGTCAGTGCTCTTCGACGACAACCATCGGGCGTTACAGACCGATATCGTCGCCGTCCAGTCACAGGTCGTGTACGGCAGCGTAGGCAACAGCATCGCTGTTCCGGCCATTAAAGCGCAGGGATTACGCGTGGCGGCTGTCCCGACGGTGCTGTTCAGCAATACGCCGCACTATAAAACGTTTTATGGCGGCATTATTCCCGCCGAGTGGTTTGCAGGCTACCTTACGGCGTTGAATGAGCGCGATGCGCTACGTGAATTAAAAGCGATTACCACCGGTTACATGGGCAGCGCAGACCAAATTGTCTTGCTTTCGAAGTGGCTAATGGCGATCCGGGCTTCGCATCCGGATGTGTGTATTCTTGTTGATCCGGTCATTGGCGATACCGACAGTGGAATGTATGTGCAGGCGGAAATTCCGCAGGCTTATCGCACACATTTGTTGCCGCAGGCGCAGGGGCTAACGCCGAACGTATTTGAGCTGGAGATGCTGAGTGGTAAACCGTGTCGCACGCTGGAAGAGGCGGTGGCGGCGGCGCAATCGCTGCTTTCCGATACGCTGAAATGGGTGGTTATCACCAGCGCGCCGGGCGAATCTCTGGAGACCATAACGGTTGCCGTCGTTACCGCGCAGGTCGTGGAGGTCTTTGCCCACCCGCGGGTGGCGACGGAATTAAAAGGGACGGGAGATCTCTTCTGCGCCGAGCTGGTCAGCGGTATTGTGCAGGGAAAAAAACTGACGACCGCGGCAAAAGATGCGGCGCAGCGCGTGCTGGAAGTGATGACCTGGACACAGCAGTGTGGCTGTGATGAGTTAATTCTGCCGCCGGCAGGGGAGGCGCGATGAAGAGTTATCGGCTGGTAGTTCGCCAGCAGGGACGTATCGTGGGGCATTTTGAAACGAGCGGGCTGGACGCGCTGGAAGATATCTGCGTGGCGCGGGCGATGTTTGGCATCACTGGCGGCTATCAGTGCGAGTTGCAAGTGTCCGATTCCGAACGCAGGATGCTGGAGAGTGGCCCGGATGGGATGAAGATCCTGATGCGCGAGAAGTGCTTTCGCCCGGTGACCTCGCAGTTGTAACCCGTGGATTGGCGCTGAAATGTTCGCAACCTTGTAGGCCTGATAAGCGTAGCGCCATCAGGCAGTACGCCGCACCATCGCCGGATGGCGGCGCAAGTACAGGCAAAAAAATGGCGCCCAAAGGCGCCATTCTTCACTGCGGCAAGAATTACTTCTTAATGCGGATAACCGGAGTTTCACCCACGGTCACGCTACCGGACAGTTTGATCAGTTCTTTGATTTCATCCATGTTGGAGATAACAACCGGAGTCAGGGTAGACTTGGCTTTTTCTTCCAGCAACGGCAGATCGAACTCGATGACCGGATCGCCAACTTTCACGCGCTGACCTTCTTCAGCAATACGCTTGAAGCCTTCGCCTTTCAGCTCAACGGTGTCGATACCGAAGTGAACGAACAGCTCAATGCCGCTATCGGATTCGATAGAGAACGCATGGTTGGTTTCAAAGATTTTGCCGATGGTACCGTCAACAGGGGCGACCATTTTGTTACCGGTTGGTTTGATAGCGATGCCATCACCAACGATTTTTTCAGCAAAAACTACATCCGGCACGTCTTCGATGTTGACGATCTCGCCAGAGAGCGGGGCAACAATCTCAATAGTTCCGGTGTCTTTCTTATCATCAGAAACCAGAGATTTTAGTTTATCGAACAAACCCATGATCTTCTCCTAAGCAGTAAATTGGGCCGCATCTCGTGGATTAGCAGATTGTTTTTTCTTCAATGAACTTGTTAACCAGCGTCATTAACTCGTCCGTTGTCGGTTGAGCAAGAGCCTGCTCTGCTAACACCTTCGCATCTTCGAAGTTCGTGTTACGGATAATCTTCTTAATGCGCGGGATAGAAATGGCGCTCATAGAGAATTCGTCCAGACCCATCCCCAGCAACAGAAGTGTAGCACGTTCGTCGCCTGCAAGCTCACCACACATGCCAGTCCATTTACCTTCTGCATGAGAAGCATCAATAACTTGCTTGATCAAGTTCAGTACGGACGGTGACATTGGCTGGTAAAGGTGTGAAATCATATCATTACCACGGTCAACTGCCAGGGTGTACTGCGTTAAATCATTGGTGCCGATACTAAAGAAATCAACTTCTTTGGCTAAATGACGCGCAATTGTCGCCGCAGCCGGTGTTTCCACCATCACGCCAATCTCAATGCTTTCGTCAAATGCTTTACCTTCGTCACGCAGTTCCTGTTTGTAGATTTCAATCTCTTTGCGCAGCGCGCGAACTTCTTCAACAGAGATGATCATCGGGAACATAATGCGCAATTTACCGAAAGCGGAGGCACGCAGAATCGCGCGAACCTGGTCACGCAGGATCTCTTTGCGATCCATGGCGATACGCACGGCGCGCCAGCCCAGGAACGGGTTCTCTTCTTTCGGGAAGTTCATGTACGGCAGCTCTTTGTCGCCGCCAATGTCCATGGTACGGACGATAACCGCCTGCGAGCCGCACGCTTCAGCGACCGCTTTATAGGCGGCAAACTGCTCTTCTTCCGTCGGCAGCGCGTCGCGATCCATGAACAGGAATTCAGTACGATACAGACCAACGCCTTCCGCGCCGTTACGCTCAGCGCCTTCAACGTCACGAACGGTACCGATGTTGGCGCAAACTTCAACCTGATGTCCATCCAGCGTGATTGCCGGCAGATCTTTCAGTTTTGCGAGTTCCGCTTTCTCGGTCGCAACCTGCTCCTGGACGGCGCGCAGTTGCTCAATAACATCGTTGGTCGGGTTGACGTAAACCTGGTTGTTTACGGCATCCAGAATCAGATAGTCGCCGTTTTTCACCTGAGAGGTGACGCTACCGGTACCTACGATCGCTGGCAGTTCCAGAGAACGCGCCATGATGGAGGTATGAGACGTGCGTCCGCCCGCGTCGGTGATGAAGCCCAGCACTTTCTGCAGGTTCAGCTGTGCAGTTTCTGATGGCGTCAGGTCAGCGGCAACCAGGATAACTTCTTCCTGAATCGCGCTCAGATCGATAATGGCCAGACCCAGGATGTTGCGCAGCAGGCGCTTACCGATATCACGTACGTCAGCCGCGCGCTCTTTCAGGTATTCATCATCCAGTTCTTCCAGGGCAGTGGCCTGACCTTCGATAACTTCATGTGCGGCTGCGTCAGCCGTCATGTGCTTATCTTTAATCAGGGCTATGATTTCCTGCTCCAGCTCCTCATCTTCGAGCAGCATAATATGCCCTTCAAAGATGGCTTCTTTTTCTTCACCGAACGTTTCACCAGCTTTTGTCTTGATCGCTTCCAGTTGCGCAGATGCCTTGGCACGACCGCTCAGAAAACGTTCAACTTCCTGATCAACCTTGTCGGCAGAAATTTTTTTCCGGTCAATGACGATTTCGTCTTCTTTCAGCAGCAGTGCTTTGCCGAAAGCGATACCCGGGGATGCTAAAATGCCTGAAATCATAACCCTACCTTACTTGTGACTGATTTTTAAAAGAACCCGGAAAAAAACTTACTCGAGTTCCGCCATCAGTTTGACCAGATGTTCAACCGCTTTCTGCTCATCTTCACCTTCTGCGGAGATGGTGACGACGGTGCCTTGAGTCAGGCCCAGAGTCTGCAGTTTAAACAGGCTTTTCGCGCTGGCGCTTTTGCCGTTGGAAGTCACAGTAATCTCAGAAGTGAAGCCTTTTGCTTCTTTAACAAACTGAGCAGCAGGGCGGGTGTGCAGACCGTTCGGAGCGGTAATGGTAACTTCTTGCTGGAACATTGTATTTCCCCAACTTATAGGTTTAGTGTTGTGGAACTAAAGTCTAGCCTGGCGGCTCAACTTTAGCCTGTATTGTTAGCGCCGGCGTAAACGGGACGCGACACAAAAGGTGTTCTACGCAATCCGTTGCTGGCAACTTATGGCCGCTGACGTTTCGCTCGTCATTAAACATTATGCCGCGAAAGGAAGATTTGAACCAAATCATAAAATCGATTCAGCTAACGCTTTTCCTGTAACGATTAATTTCGCGCATCAAAATAATTAGTCTGGTTAAATACCAGTTCCGGCAGGGTGAATCAATGCCAGGTGAGGTGAAAGTTTGAAGCAGGCCACAAAAAAGCACCCAAAAAGGTGCTTTTTTACGCGTTTTTAACATGCTGGCATCACTGTTGCAGTTCTTTCTCAGTAAAGAGATCGGCGAACAACGCGGTGCTCAGATAACGCTCACCCGATGAAGGTAGGATAACCACAATATTCTTATTGGTAAAGCTTTCATCTTCCTGCAGCTTAAGCGCTGCAGCAACCGCGGCGCCGGAAGAAATTCCTGCCAGAATACCTTCCTCTTCCATCAGACGGCGCGCGGTAGAAATGGCTTCTTCATTGGTGATGCCAACCACTTTATCAATCAGTTTCAGATCCAGGTTGCCTGGGATGAAGCCTGCGCCGATGCCCTGAATTTTATGCGGGCCTGGTTTGATCTCTTCACCAGCCAGCGCCTGGGCGATAACCGGGGAGTCAGTGGGTTCTACCGCAACGGTGATAAGATCGGTTTTACCCTTCGTCCCTTTGATATAACGCGTGACGCCGGTTAACGTACCGCCAGTGCCGACGCCGGAGATAAACACATCCACCTGACCATCGGTGTCTTCCCAGATTTCCGGGCCGGTAGTTTTTTCATGGATTTCCGGGTTGGCAGGGTTGCTGAACTGCTGGAGCAGGAGATATTTTTGCGGATCGCTGGCGACAATTTCTTCGGCTTTCTGAATAGCGCCTTTCATCCCTTTCGCCCCTTCGGTCAGCACCAGATTCGCGCCTAATGCTTTGAGTAGCTTGCGGCGTTCAATGCTCATGGTCTCCGGCATGGTCAGGGTGAGTTTGTAACCGCGCGCGGCGGCGACATACGCCAGCGCAATACCGGTGTTGCCGCTGGTCGGCTCGACCAGTTCCACGCCAGGTTTCAGTACGCCACGCTTTTCGGCATCCCAAATCATATTGGCGCCGATACGGCACTTGACGCTGAAGCTCGGGTTGCGCGATTCCACCTTCGCCAGAATGCGTCCATTACCGATACGGTTCAGTCGAACCAGCGGCGTATGGCCGATAGTCAGCGAGTTATCTTCATAAATCTTACTCATGGCCTGTCCTTAACTATATGAAATTGGGATACCTTCCCAGCATACCTTCCAGCCAGATATGGGGAAGTAAAGATTTCGCATATCTATATGCTGATGGGAAATAATGGTTATCAGTATAGAATAAGAGACAGCATAAGAGCCTATCCCATTAGGGCTATTTTACTTGCCATTTTGGTCCTGGGCAGTGCTCGCCAAAACGCGTTAGCGTTTTGAACGCCGCTTGCGGCGGCCCGAAGGGCGAGCGTAGCGAGTCAAACCTCACGTACTACGTGTACGCTCCGGTTTTTGCGCGCTGTCCGTGTCCAAACTGGCTGCGCCAATAACGCCTGGTGGGATAGGCTCTAAGCCATCTCTTATTTATACATTTTACGTTATTTCCATAACGCGTGTTTAGCACGCCAGCAATCAACCCACATTGCCGTCGCGCCACAGACGGCGACAGGCATAATGAAAAGGTTAAGCACCGGAATCATCGTAAAGAGGCTGGTGAGCGCGCCAAATTGCATATTCGCGACCTTCTGCGTGCGCAACGCGGCGCGCATCGTTTTAAACGGCACTTTGTGGTTATCAAACGGGTAGTCGCAATACTGGAT
The DNA here is from genome assembly GCF_046569105.1 of Salmonella sp. 741265073_HBA. Classification (NCBI taxonomy): domain Bacteria; kingdom Pseudomonadati; phylum Pseudomonadota; class Gammaproteobacteria; order Enterobacterales; family Enterobacteriaceae; genus Salmonella; species Salmonella sp. 741265073_HBA. The sequence goes on from NZ_JBKFRY010000009.1 coordinate 185,858, forward strand.
CGCCAGCATCCAGGCGCTGAACAAAAACCACAGCACCGGCGCGATGGTTTGGCCAATGCCAGGAATAAAATAGAGAACCAGCAGCACAATAGCACGCGGCAGATACCACGCCAGCTTTTGCCATTCACGTTTCATAATGCGCGGTACATCTTTCATGATGCCGAGTATGCCGGTATCTGGCGGCGTGGCGCCGGTTAACCGCGCCTCAAGCTGTTCGGCTAAAAGGCCGTTAAACGGCGCGGCGATCCAGTTGGCGAGGGTAGAGAAAAAATAGCCAAAGACCAGCAGAACAGAAATAACCGCAATCGGCCACAGCAGATAGCTCAGCCATTGCAGCCAGTCCGGCACATGACTCATCAACGAAGGTATCCAGGCGTCAAGCTGCGTAAACAGCCACCAAAATGCGCCGCCCATCAGCACAATGTTGACCAGCAAAGGTAAAATAACAAAGCGGCGGATTCCCGGTAGGGTGACTAACTTCCATCCTTGCGAGAAATAATAGACGCCGCTATGTGGTACGGTTGTGGATGATGAAACCATATGCAGGACATACTCCTTTTTCTTAAAGCCCTGGGTAAACGTGGGATATCTTACCCGGTTATCAGATGGTGGATAGTTCGGAAATGTTCGAAAAAACAGCAAAAAGCACATTTTCCTTCATCTTTATGCTGCGAAAGCCAACAGTACACTTGCACTTGACGTAATCGGCAAATACTCTTAGTGAGTAAATGTTTGCCGTGGTGGCAAGGTGTTAGAACAACAGAGAATATAATGATGCAGGATTTGCGTCTGATATTAATCATTGTTGGCGCGATCGCCATAATCGCTTTACTGGTACATGGTTTCTGGACCAGCCGTAAAGAACGATCTTCTATGTTCCGCGATCGTCCACTGAAACGCATGAAATCGAAACGCGACGACGACTCGTATGACGACGATGTCGAAGAAGACGAAGGCGTGGGTGAAGTTCGTGTTCACCGCGTGAATCATGCCCCCGGCCAGCCGCAGGAGCATGATGCCCCTCGTCAGTCGCCGCAACACCAGTACCAGCCGCCTTATGCGTCTGCGCAACCGCGTCCAGCGGCGCCGCCGCAGCCGCAAGCGCCGATGCAACAGCCGGTTCAGCAACCGGTCCAACCTGCGCCTCAGCCTCAGCAGGTTCAGCCATCTGCGCCGCCGGTACAGCCGCCGCAACAGCAGCCTGCACCGCCGTCGCAAGCGCCGCAGCCTGTTGCGCAGCCCGCGCCGCCGCCATCAGCGCAAACCTTCCAGCCTGCGGAACCTGTGGTTGAGGCAGAACCGGTAGTGGAAGAAGCGCCGGTTGTGGAAAAACCGCAGCGTAAAGAGGCGGTCATCATTATGAACGTCGCGGCCCATCATGGCAGCGAGCTTAATGGTGAAGTGTTACTGAACAGTATTCAGCAGTCAGGCTTTAAATTTGGCGATATGAATATTTTCCATCGTCATTTGAGCCCGGACGGCAGCGGCCCGGCCTTGTTCAGTCTCGCGAATATGGTCAATCCGGGAACGTTCGATCCTGAAATGACGGACTTCACTACGCCTGGCGTCACTATCTTTATGCAGGTACCGTCTTACGGCGATGCGCTGCAGAACTTCAAGCTGATGCTGCAATCCGCGCAGCATATCGCTGATGAGGTCGGCGGCGTCGTGCTGGATGACCAGCGTCGGATGATGACGCCGCAGAAACTGCGCGAATATCAGGACCGCATCCGCGAGGTGATGGACGCTAACGCCTGAGGTTAACGCAGGTGTGACATTTTTAACGTAACCCCCGCCTGTCGGGGGTTTTTTATCATTGATGGTGTGATATGGAACCAATCGAACAACAACTGACAGAACTGCGAACCACGCTTCGCCATCATGAATATCTGTATCATGTGATGGATGCGCCGGAGATTCCCGACGCCGAATATGACCGCCTGATGCGGGAACTGCGAAAGCTGGAGGCGCAACGTCCGGACCTTATCACGCCGGATTCGCCCACGCAGCGCGTTGGCGCGGCGCCGCTGACGGCATTCAACCAGATTCGCCATGAAGTACCGATGCTGTCGCTCGATAACGTATTTGATGAAGAAAGCTTCCTGGCGTTTAACAAGCGAGTGCAGGATCGTCTAAAAAGCACGGAAAATGTCATCTGGTGCTGCGAGCTAAAACTGGATGGCCTGGCGGTCAGCATTCTGTATGAAAACGGCGTGCTGGTGAGCGCTGCGACGCGTGGCGACGGCACCACCGGTGAAGATATCACTTCAAACGTGCGCACGATTCGCGCCATTCCTTTAAAGCTGCATGGCGATAACATTCCGGCGCGTCTTGAAGTTCGCGGAGAGGTATTTTTACCGCAGGCCGGGTTCGAAAAGATCAATGAAGACGCGCGCCGTACTGGCGGCAAAGTGTTTGCTAACCCGCGTAACGCGGCGGCGGGCTCGCTGCGTCAGCTCGATCCGCGTATTACGGCGAAGCGACCGCTAACATTTTTCTGCTACGGCGTCGGTATTCTGGAAGGCGGCGAGTTGCCGGATACGCATCTGGGGCGTTTGCTGCAATTTAAAGCGTGGGGGTTACCGGTCAGCGATCGCGTGACGCTGTGCGATTCTCCCCAGGCGGTACTGGATTTTTATCACAACGTCGAAAAAGATCGCCCCACGCTCGGTTTTGATATCGACGGCGTGGTGATTAAGGTCAACTCGCTGGCTTTGCAGGAACAGCTGGGCTTTGTGGCCCGCGCGCCGCGCTGGGCGGTGGCGTTTAAATTTCCTGCTCAGGAGCAGATGACTTTTGTGCGCGACGTTGAGTTTCAGGTAGGGCGCACCGGGGCGATTACGCCGGTAGCGCGTCTGGAACCGGTTCAGGTGGCTGGTGTGCTGGTCAGCAATGCCACGTTGCATAATGCCGATGAAATTGAACGGCTTGGCTTGCGTATTGGCGATAAGGTGGTTATCCGTCGGGCAGGCGATGTGATCCCTCAGGTGGTCAACGTGGTTCTGTCCGAACGCCCTGAAGAGACGCGTCCGATTGTGTTTCCAACGCACTGTCCGGTGTGCGGATCGGACGTAGAGCGCGTCGAAGGCGAAGCCGTTACCCGTTGTACCGGCGGGCTGATTTGCGGCGCGCAGCGTAAAGAGTCGCTGAAACATTTTGTGTCGCGCCGGGCGATGGATGTAGACGGGATGGGCGATAAGATCATCGACCAACTGGTGGAAAGGGAGTATGTCCATACGCCAGCGGATCTGTTCCGTCTGACGGCGGGTAAACTGACCGGCCTGGACCGAATGGGGCCAAAGTCCGCGCAAAATGTTGTTAACGCGCTGGAAAAAGCCAAAGCGACGACCTTTGCGCGTTTTCTCTATGCGCTGGGCATCCGTGAAGTGGGTGAAGCGACGGCGGCGGGGCTGGCGGCTTATTTCGGCACGCTGGAGGCGCTGCAGGCCGCCACCATTGACGAGTTGCAGAAAGTACCTGACGTGGGGATTGTGGTCGCTACGCACGTCTTTAACTTTTTTGCCGAAGAGAGTAATCGTGACGTGATTGGGCAGCTACTGGCGGAAGGGGTTCACTGGCCCGCGCCGGTAGTCATTAATGTGCAAGAGATTGATAGCCCGTTTGCCGGTAAAACCGTGGTACTAACCGGTAGCCTGAGCCAGATGTCCCGCGATGACGCTAAAGCGCGTTTAGTGGCGCTGGGCGCGAAAGTGGCAGGCAGCGTATCGAAGAAAACCGATCTGGTGATTGCCGGTGAAGCGGCGGGTTCCAAACTGGCCAAAGCGCAGGAACTGGGTATTACCGTGATTGATGAAGCGGAAATGATCCGCTTACTGGGTGCCTGAGATGGAAAAAGAGCAGCTGGTTGAAATCGCCAACACCGTGATGCCGTTCGGCAAATATCAGGGACGTCGATTGATCGACCTTCCGGAAGAGTATTTGCTGTGGTTTGCCCGTAAAGATCAATTTCCGGCGGGTAAACTGGGGGAGTTGATGCAAATCACGCTGCTGATTAAAACCGAGGGGCTGACGCAACTGGTACAGCCCCTGAAACGCCCGCTTTAAGCTTTCGCGGCGCGGCTTTCCTGCTGCGCCTGTAACATCTCGGTCTGGCGTTTGTAGCGCCGCGCCAGCCCTGCGCAGACCATCAGTTGGATCTGGTGGAAGATCATCAGCGGTAATACCATCATACCCAGCACTGACGTCGGAAAAAGAATATTGGCCATCGGGATCCCGTTGGCCAGGCTTTTTTTCGAACCGCAGAAAACAATAGTGATTTCGTCGGCTTTATTGAAGCCGCATTTACGGGCGACAAAGACGTTAATAGCGATGACGATCGCCAACAGTATGAGGCTGACCACGACGATAAACAGCAGCGATCCCCAGCCGACTTTGTGCCAGATGCCGTTGACCACCGCTTCGCTGAACGCCGAGTAGACCACCAGCAGAATAGAGGTCTGATCCGTTTTCGCGATCCACTTTTTGTTGCGCGCGACCCAGTTGCCGATCCACGGGCGAGACAGGTGTCCCAGCACAAAAGGCAGCAGCAGTTGCAGCATAATTTTGCCCACCTCTTCCAGACTGCCCTGCGCGCCATGAATATTCATTACCAGACCGACCAGCAGCGGCGACAGGAAAATGCCCAGCAGACTGGACGCAGACGCTGAGCACACCGCGGCCGCGACGTTACCGCCCGCGAGTGAAGTAAACGCAATCGCAGACTGCACGGTGGCGGGCAAAATACACAGATACAGAAAGCCGCTGTAGAGCATAGGGTCGACATTGACAGGCGCCCACCAGGCAAACAGTACGCCGAGGACAGGGAAGAGCACAAAAGTGCTGCACATGACCCACAGATGCAACCGCCAGTGGCTGCCGCCAGCGATGATCGCTTCACGCGAAAGCTTCGCGCCATGCATAAAAAACAGCAGAGCGATGGCCGCTGTCGTAATGCCTTCAACGACAGGCACAAAGCTGCCTTCCGCCGGGAAAAAAGAGGCCAGTAGTACCACGGTGATAAGTGTCAGCGTGAAAGGGTCAAGGATACGAAAAAGTTTCATAAAAACTCCTGAAAGTCGGTGCAGCTATTTTGCGTTTTTCGCTTTGAGAAATAAAATTGATTTATTGCATCTATATATGAATCTAGTCGATGAATTATTCACTGCGTCAGCTGCGTATTTTTATTACCGTCGCCCAGGCCAAAAGTTTCAGTCGGGCAGGGGACAGGATTGGACTGAGCCAGTCTGCGGTCAGTCATAGCGTAAAAGAGCTGGAGCGGCAAACCGGCGTCAGACTGCTGGATCGCACTACGCGTGAGGTGGTGCTGACCGAGGCGGGGCAACAACTGGCGACGCGTCTGGAGCGGGTGCTTGATGAACTGAACAGCATACTGCGCGATGCAGGCAGAGTAGGGACACAATTAACCGGCACCGTGCGCGTTGCCGCGAGCCAAACCATTTCTGCGCATCTTATTCCGCAATGCATTGCCCAAAGTAATTCACTTTATCCCGCTATTGATTTTGTATTGCACGATCGTCCGCAGCAGTGGGTGCTGGAGAGTATCCGCCAGGGAGAAGTGGATTTTGGCATCGTTATCGATCCTGGCGCAGCGGTGGATTTACAGTGTGAAGCCATCTTATCAGAGCCTTTTTTACTGTTGTGTCGCCAGGATCATCCGCTGGCGCATCAGGAATGGGTAAGCTGGCAGGATCTTAAACAGGCGTCGCTGGTCTTACAGGATTATGCTTCCGGCAGTCGACCGCTGATTGATGCGGCGCTGGCCCACTTTTCGATTGATGCCAATATTGTTCAGGAGATTGGTCACCCGGCCACGCTTTTTCCAATGGTGGAAGCGGGAATCGGCATCAGCGTGCTGCCCGCGCTGGCGTTACCGCTCCCGCAGGGCAGCCACTTACAGGTTAAACGGCTGACGCCCGTAGTTGAAAGGCAGCTCATGCTGGCGCGGCGAAAAAACCGATCGCTCTCCACGGCGGCGCAGGCGTTGTGGGACGTGGTGCGTACCCAGGCCAGCGAATTAACCGCCGCGAGGGCGAAAGATCCGCTGTATCAGCTATAAATATCTATCTGTCCGTGCGTGAGGTGCGGTCTTGCCCTGCCATTTTTGACAGGGCAGTGTGTTAAAACAGGTATTTGATGGAATAAATAATGCCATCCTGCAGGAAGGATTCTCCTAACTTATTATCAGCGTAACGATATTGTACTCCTGCGGTCAGGTGAGGAGTCGCATTCCACCACAGCGCTACTGCGCCATTAATGCCATCTTTCCCGCCATTGCCCGCAGCGTAGGACGCATCGCGGTCAAACTCGTACTCATTCCAGTTCGTTACGCTGAATTTCTCACTACCCAACGAGAAGCTATAGCCGGCAACCCAACCCAGCACATAACCATTATCGCCTGTGTAGTAGGTCTGATCGGTATAACGTTTGGCAAAGAAGGGTTTAAACCAGTAACCGTTACCTGTGAAGTTATAGCCTAAACCATAGAGAAACATGTCATCATGGAAATTAGCGCGATGAGGTGAACCGTACGTCCCGTAGGCATGGAGATAGAGGTTTAATCCTGTATCGCCCAGATAAATACGGTTGGTATTTTTAAAGGTGTAACGCTGTTCGCTGCCTGGTTTAGCGTGGCGGCCATTGTAAAAATTTTCCCAGTCGAAGAACCCGTACATTTCTCCCCAGCTAAAATTCGCTCCGCCTTCCAGTTCCAGGTACCCAAAATCATCTTTATGGGATTTTTTACTGGTTTTTTCCGTGGTGTCTGATGTCCAGTCGAGGTAATGGAGGCCGATATCGGCGAACCCGCCTTTAAATTCCGCATGGGTGAGTGCGGGAATAATGAGTAAAGAAGAAAGCGTCAGAGTAAGAATTTTTTTCATAGCATATTTCCCTATGCCGATAATTATTAATGGGTTAATTAAAAAGAGGCAATTTATAAATATGAAAGCGGCATATTGTTAATATGAAGTGCAAGCAAAAACCAATACTGTTTTCCCTCTGTATTAATACAGAAGCGATCTAAATCTATCGATATTAAATGGCTATTGATGACACGTGAAAAGTGTATTGGTCAGCAAGGGGCGATGGTCGTTATAAAAAGGAGTCAAATTAAATCCGATAGAACAAGGAAACTTATGCCTCACGCTCTTTTTTCTCATAATCCTGAGTATTGTGTTGATATTATTCATGCACATAAACCGGCATTTACCCCGCGCGTCGCGTTTATTTTAGGCTCCGGGTTGGGTGCTCTGGCGGATCAAATCGAAGATGCGGTAGCCATTTCTTACGAGAAATTGCCGGGATTTCCCGTCAGCACCGTACACGGCCATGCTGGTGAACTGGTGCTCGGCCATCTGGCGGGGGTTCCGGTGGCCTGTATGAAAGGCCGCGGGCATTTTTATGAAGGGCGTGGAATGGCGGTGATGACCGATGCCATTCGCACGTTGAAATTACTGGGCTGTGAAGTGTTGTTCTGCACCAATGCGGCAGGATCTCTGCGTCCGGAAGTGGGGCCGGGTAGCCTGGTTGCGCTTAGTGATCACATTAATACGATGCCCGGTACGCCGATGGTGGGGCCAAACGATGATCGTTATGGCGATCGCTTCTTCTCGCTGGCTAATGCTTATGACGCAGATTATCGCGCCATGCTTCAGTCCGTTGCGGCAGAGGAGGGATTCCCCCTCACTGAAGGCGTATTTGTTTCTTATCCGGGTCCGAACTTCGAAACGGCGGCAGAAATCCGCATGATGCAGATTATTGGCGGCGATGTGGTCGGAATGTCCGTTGTCCCTGAGGTGATTAGCGCACGTCATTGTGGTCTCAAAGTTGTTGCTGTCTCAGCGATCACCAATCTGGCGGAAGGGCTGGGCGATGTAAAACTCTCCCATGCGCAAACGCTGGCTGCGGCTGAACTTTCCCGGCAGAACTTTATAAATCTGATTTGCGGCTTTTTACGTAAGCTGGCCTAAACACAATGACTACGGCCCCGTATTGGGGCTTTATCTCACGGCAAGGAATAAAAAATGGGTATTACGTCCCGCTTAAAAGTCATGTCGTTCTTGCAATATTTTATCTGGGGGAGCTGGCTGGTTACCCTGGGCTCTTACATGATCAATACACTGGATTTTACCGGCGCGAATGTTGGTATGGTCTACAGCTCAAAAGGGCTGGCAGCGATTATCATGCCGGGCATTATGGGGATCATTGCTGATAAATGGCTGCGCGCTGAGCGAGCCTATATGCTTTGCCATCTGGTTTGCGCGGGGGCGTTATTGTACGCCACCACCGTTACCGATCCCCAGACGATGTTCTGGGTGATGTTGGTTAATGCGATGGCGTATATGCCAACGATTGCATTATCCAATAGCGTTTCGTACTCCTGTCTGGCGAAAGCAGGTCAGGATCCGGTAACGTCATTTCCGCCTGTGCGCGTTTTCGGCACAATAGGTTTTATTGTTGCGATGTGGACGGTGAGCCTGATGGGGCTGGAACTGAGCAATGCGCAATTATACATCGCTTCTGGCGCATCGTTATTGCTGGCCCTGTATGCGCTGACGTTACCGAAAATTCCGGTAGCCGAGAAGAAGGCGAACACCACGCTTGCCAGTAAGCTCGGACTGGATGCTTTTGTTCTGTTTAAAAATCCACGCATGGCAATCTTCTTTTTGTTTGCGATGATGTTGGGGGCGGTGCTGCAAATTACCAATGTCTTCGGTAATCCGTTCCTGCATGATTTTGCCCGTAATCCTGAGTTTGCCGACAGCTTTGTGGTGAAGTATCCCTCTATCTTGCTTTCAGTTTCGCAGATGGCGGAAGTGGGCTTTATCCTCACCATTCCGTTCTTCCTTAAACGCTTTGGTATTAAAACGGTAATGCTGATGAGCATGCTGGCGTGGACGCTGCGTTTCGGCTTCTTTGCCTTTGGCGATCCATCCCCGTTTGGCTTTGTGCTATTGCTGCTGTCGATGATTGTTTATGGCTGCGCATTTGATTTCTTCAACATCTCAGGGTCGGTATTTGTAGAGCAGGAAGTGGACTCAAGTATTCGCGCCAGCGCGCAGGGGCTGTTTATGACCATGGTTAACGGCGTGGGGGCGTGGATTGGGTCTCTTTTAAGCGGTATGGCCGTGGATTATTTTTCTATTGATGGCGTAAAAGATTGGCAAACCATCTGGCTGGTCTTTGCCGCCTACGCTCTGGCATTGGCCGTTATTTTTGCATTGTTCTTTAAATATCAGCACCATCCAGAAAAATTGTTGACCAAATCATTAGCACATTAATTTTATTTGACTGGCGAGAGGATGTTCGCCAGTCCATTTTTATGAACAAGGACACAGCATGAAAGAAATTATTCTCTCCTCCGGTATTGGATTTGGTATTGGCGCATTTTTTACTTTATGCCGAATACCTATTCCTGCACCAAATGTTTTACCCGGGGTGTTATCTATTGTATTTATGTATATTGGGTATCTTGTCGTTAAATCTATTTTTTACTAGGTAATATGGTAAATTCCAGACGTTATCCCTTATTGCTGGAGTGCGATAGTGATGGAACGAGCCCATCGTATTGATCTAAAGCTATTACGTTATTTCCTCGCTGTTGCAGAAGAATTGCATTTTGGCCGGGCTGCTGCCCGGTTAAATATGTCACAACCTCCCTTGAGTATCCATATCAAAGAACTTGAACAGCAACTGGGTACATTGTTGTTTATTCGTCATTCCCGCAGCGTTGCATTAACCCATGCCGGGAAAGTTTTAATGGAGGAGTCACGTCGCTTGTTAGCCAATGCAAATCAGGCGCTGGCGCGAGTGGAGCAGATTGGTCGCGGTGAAGCGGGGCGCATTGAACTGGGTGTGGTTGGTACGGCGCTGTGGGGAAGAATGCGTCCTGCGATGCGTCACTTTTTGAAAGCAAACCCCAATGTTGAAGTACTTTTTCGCGAAAAGTCTCCAGGTATGCAAATGGCGTTGTTAGAGCGTCGGGAACTTGATGCAGGGATCTGGCGTATGGCTATCGAACCGGCAGTCGGTTTTACCAGCATACGTTTGCATGAATCTGCATTCATGGTTGCAGTTCCGGAAGATCACGATCTGGCATCCAGAGATTCTGTGCCGCTGGCGGCGTTGCGCAATGAATATTTTGTTACGTTGCCTTCCGTACATTCTGATTGGGGATTTTTACAACGTGTATGCCAACAGGCGGGTTTCTCGCCAATGATTATTCGGGAAGTGGTTGAGCCGCAAACGGTGTTGGCGATGATCAGTATGGGGATCGGGATTACGTTGATGGCTGATGGCTATGCGCAAATGAGCTGGCCGGGTGTGGTGTTCCGTCCGTTAGAGGAACGTATTCCGGCGGATTTGTATATTGTGTATGACCAGCAGCAGGCAACGCCAGCACTGGAGAAACTGGTGGCGGCGTTGACGGTATGATGTCTGCGCCGGATGGCGACTAACGTCTTATCCGGCCTACGCGGCGGTGTTGTCTGTAGGCCTGATAAGCGCAGCGCATCAGGCAAGACCCGAACATATCGCAGATAGCAAAAAAGCGCCTTTAGGGCGCTTTTTTACATTGGTGGGTCGTGCAGGATTCGAACCTGCGACCAATTGATTAAAAGTCAACTGCTCTACCAA